>JAYTRP010000036.1:0-7523 GCA_043746145.1 Hyphomicrobiales bacterium
GCGAACACCTGCGCGATCATCGTGAGCAACCAAAGAATGCCAAGGCTCACATGCAATCCGTGGCAGCCGACCAAAGTGAAGAAAGCCGACAGGAAGGCGCTACGCGTCGGACCCGCGCCCTGGTCGATCAGGTCTAAGAATTCCTTAAGCTCCAGCGCGAGAAACACGAGGCCCAGCGCCGCGGTGACCAGCATGGCGATATAGAACGGCAAAACCTTCTTGTGCCCTGCAGCGATGCTTGCGAGCCCGCAGGTGAAGCTGGACGCGAGCAGCGCCGCAGTCTCCAGCGCGACGCTCTTCAGATCGAACAGATCATGCCCGGATGGACCGCCGTCGGTTGCTCCCACCAGCACCGCGTATGCCGCGAAGAACGCGGAGAACATCACGATGTCGCTGAGCAGGAAAATCCAGAAGCCGTAGCCGATGACGATGCGTTTTGGCGCAGGACCCGGCGCCCTCTGTATTTCGGAATGACCGTGATGCCGCCCAAGCGCGTAAGGGTCGGCCTTCGCCTTCGCGCTCATTGTTTGCGAACTCATTGCATAACGTAGGTTTTGAGCGCCTCGGCGCGCGCTTCGCGATTGGCGCGATCCAGGCGGGCAACGACGTCTCGGGGTATGATGTCCTCGGCATGGTCCCGCCACGCGAACACGACAAAGGTGGCATAGGCGCCGACGCCGCCGAGTGCGACCAGCCACCAGATATGCCATATCAACGAAAAGCCCATTACGGTCGCAAAGAAGGCGCAGACGACGCCGGTTGGACTATTGCGCGGCATTTCGATGTCCACATAGTCCGGCTCTGCGGCGAGTGAGGCATTGCGTGCGGCCGCCTGTTTTATGGTCCAGTAGACTTCCTCCTCCGAGACATCGGGTAGCACCGCAAAATTAAACGCGGGCGGCGGTGAAGGGGTCGCCCATTCCAGCGACCGGCCGTCCCAGGGATCGCCGACCCGATCGCGCAAGGTTTCGCGCTGACGTATGCTGACGATAAGCTGCATGACTTGGCAGAAGATGCCGGCCGCGATCATCACCGCGCCGGCAGCGGCGACCAGCAACCATGGCCGCCACTCTGCGACATCGTAATGCTGCATGCGCCGCGTCATACCCTCCAGGCCGAGCACGTAGAGCGGCATAAAGGCGACATAAAAGCCAACGACCCAGAACAGCGCGGACCACTTGCCCCAACCTTCGTGCAACTGGAAGCCCATCGCCTTGGGAAACCAGAACGTGTAGCCGGCAAAGGCTCCAAACAGCACGCCGCCAATAATGACGTTGTGGAAATGGGCGACCAGGAACAGACTGTTGTGCAGCACGAAATCCGCTGGGGGCACCGCGAGCAGCACGCCGGTCATGCCGCCAATCAGGAAGGTGAACATGAAAGCAAGCGACCATATCATAGGCGTCGTGAAGCGCACACGGCCGCCATACATGGTGAACAGCCAATTGAAGATCTTCACCCCCGTAGGGACAGCGATAATCGCGCTCAGCGTGCCGAATACGGCGTTAACGTCGCCCCCCGCGCCCATCGTAAAGAAGTGATGCAGCCACACCGTGAACGATAACAGACAAATCGCCATTGTCGCTGCAACCATCGACCGGTAACCAAACAGCGGCTTGCTGGAGAAGGTCGAAACGACTTCGGAGAACACTCCGAACGCCGGCAATATCAGGATGTAGACCTCGGGATGGCCCCACGCCCAGATCAGATTCATAAACATCATCATGTTGCCGCCACCCTCGTTGGTGAAGAAGTGGAAGCCGAGGTAGCGGTCGAGCAACAGCATCGCGAGCGTCGCGGTCAGGATCGGGAACGCTGCGACAATGAGGAGATTGGAGGCCAGCGCGGTCCAGCAGAACATCGGCATGCGCATATAGGTCATGCCCGGCGCGCGCATCTTGAGAATGGTCGTCACCAGATTGACGCCCGCAGTCAACGTGCCGACGCCCGATATCTGCAAGGCCCAGAGATAATAGTCGACGCCAACGCCCGGGGAATATTTCAACTCCGACAGCGGTGGATAGGGCAACCAGGTCGTGCGGGCGAACTCACCAATCACCAACGACATGTTCACGAGCAACGCGCCGGAAGCTGTAAGCCAAAAGCCGACCGAGTTCAGCGTTGGAAAGGCGACGTCGCGCGCGCCGATCTGTAGCGGTACGACGAAATTCATCAACCCGATGATGAAGGGCATCGCCACGAAAAAGATCATGATCGTGCCATGCGCGGAAAAGATTTGGTCGTAATGATCCGGCGGCAGGAAGCCAGGGCTTCGAAAAGCGAGCGCCTGCTGCGCGCGCATCATCAGCGCGTCGATGAAGCCGCGCACGAGCATCACGAGCGCGAGTAGCGTGTACATGATGCCGATGTGCTTGTGATCGACGCTGGTGATCCAGTCTTTCCACAGATAGGGAACCCATCCCTTTACGGTGACAAAGATCAACATGAACACGATCAACGCGCCAATCACGCCCGTCGAGATGAGGGGAATCGGCTGATCGAACGGAATTGCATCCCAACCTAACTTGCCTAGCACGTCAGCCTCCCACAGATGTTGGCCGCACAGACGGCGCCGGGCCAGGTGCGGGTGGCACTTTCTGGCTGACGATATCCTCAAACAGCGTGTCGTCAGTCAGCGGCCGCGCGGAGGGTTTGTCGTCCGCGCTCTGCCGCTCAAGATCGCGAAACGCCTGTTCGTCGAACGGCGGTCCGTCGGCCGCGCTCTGCCTGACCCATGCGTCGAACTCGGCCGGCGAAACCGCGCGGGCGTCAAAATGCATATTGGCGAACCAGTCGCCGCTGAAATGAGAGGCGATGCCATGGTACGTGCCGGGCGTATCGGCCATCAGGTTGAGCTGCGATGACATATGGTTCATTGCATAGATCATGCTGCCCCATTGCGGCACGAAGAACGCCGTCATCACGCTGCCGGAGGTGATCGACAGATGTAGGGGCGTGCCGACCGGGGCGACGAGTTGGTTGACGCTGGCGATTTTCTGCTCGGGATAGATGAAAAGCCATTTCCAATCGAGCGACACGACCTGCACCTCGAGCGGTTTGACTTCAGACGCTATCGGCACCGCGGGATCGAGTTGATGCGCGCCAACCCAGATGACGCCGCTCAACAGCATGACCGTTAGCGCGGGAATCGACCAGATAACCGCCTCGACCCGGCCGGAATAGACGAACTCGGGTTGAAATTTCGCGCGGGTGTTGGAGGCGCGATACCACCAGGCAAAGCCAGCAATAGCGATAATTGAGGGGATAACAATCGCCAGCATGATCGCAACCGAATCGATCAGGATCTGCTTTTCAGCGGCCCCAACCGGACCCTTGGGGTTCATCAACGCGAGATCGCAGCCGGAAAGCGGCAGAATCGCCAACGCGGCCAACATTAGCCGCATGATATTAGGGGAGCGAGAATCAGCGAGTTTCAAGAGAATTCCGCGCAAAGGCGGCCGAGGCGGAGCCGAACCTGGACCTAGCAACGATTTGCCCTAAAGCTCACGGTTTATTTGGCACGCACCGCGATGGGGTTAAAATCACATTTACATGAGGCAAGCTCAACGTGGCATAAAGTCGCGAAACGGGAGGCAGTTGAAATCAGTCATGGACGCTCGCCTCTCGCCAACCGGCCTTCGATTCGCGCAACCACCGGCATCAGATCAGCAACTGAATCAATCACGTAATGCGCGCCGGCTGCATAGAGCAGGTCATAAGCGTTGGTGCGGCGCTGCAAAAACTCCTTCGACGGAAGCGTTTTTGTATCCGCCAATGATAGCCCGAACGCATTGCCGCTGACCGCGACGCCGACGCTCCAGGCCCCGGCGTTGAGCCCCTCCTCGATACCGACAATGGTGTCGTCCACCTTGATCGCGCGCCACGCAGGCCAAACCGCGAGATCGACCAGCCCTTCATAAAACATGAGCGGACTAGGCCGACCCTCCGGCGTGTCGTCGGCGCAGATGAGGCTGTCGGGCAAAAAGCCCTGCTCGGCGGCGCGGGGCGCGATCTCGGCCATGATTTCGCGGGTGTAACCCGTGGACGAACCGATCTTCACGCCTCCCGCCTTCAGCGCGGCGACAATTTCGGCGACGCCGGGAATAAGGTCGGCGTAGGAAGCCGCGACCGCGATGCTCCTAGGGATAAACGCCTCGTAGATCGCGTCGATGTCCGCCTCGTCAGGACTATGCCCGTGCTTGGCTTGCCAGACTTCGGCGACGCGCGGATTGGCGCAAAGCATCGCGATATGCGGTCGCTTGGCCATGCCCATCGGTCCCCGCGCCTCCTCGATCGTAATCGCGACACTGAATTCGGCGAAAGTCTCGACGAACGCGCCCATCGGCGCCAGCGATCCGTAGTCGACGACCGTCCCGGCCCAATCGAAAATCACCGCTTTAATTTGGCGCATGGTTTAGGGTCCGTAGAGGTCGGCGATCGTTTCTTCGGCAATCGCAAAGGACGTGCTGGCGCCTGTCCCGCTAGTGATCAGCACGATTCGCAGCGCGTCGGAAGGTTTGTCGACCAGCATCGGCCGGTCCGGAGCGGACGCGTAAGTCCCGGTCCAGCGCTCGACGACGGGCGGCAGGGCGCCGCGATAGATGTTAGCATATTCCTCGAGAATGAGATCATCGACCGCGGACGGTGCGAACGGGTCGGGCGTTGCGGCGTAATGATGCGAATCGCCGACAACCAGCGAACCGTCGGCGCTTCGTGCGACGATCAGATGCACGCCATTGGCGAGCTGCGCCCCTTGCTCGGCTTCGAGCTGGGCCCGCAGCGCGCTGGCCGCGGGCAATTCCGCGTAGCCGAGATAGCGGACCATGCCGAGGTCGGACATCACAACAGGTAGGCGCGCATCGTAGGCCGCGGGTTGTAGCCGCATCATGTGCAGCTTGCAGCGCGTCAGGCCATAGGCCGCGAGGCGATCGGCGTGCAGCGTGTTGAAGTCGTCGCCGGGGCACACGATCACCGCTTCGGCCTCGATCGGTCCGCGGCTGGTCTCCAGCCTCGGAGGCGCCGCCGACCGCACGGCGGTTTCGCGCCAGAATGTCACGCCCCAGCGCTCGGCGAGCCAGGCGCCGAGCCGAGGGATCGCCTCGCGCGATTCGATACGTAGCTCGTGAGGGCTGTAGAGCGCGCCGGCGAATTCGCTAGCGCGCAGGCCCTCGCCGTAGCTGTCGATGTCCCTTGGTTCGATCAGCCGGCAATCCGCGCCCATTTCGGTGGCGAGGAACTGTTCGAGCACCGCGCGGGCCTGCGCCCGCCGCGCGATCATCAATAGCCCGCGCTGCGTCACGGCAATCCCTGTCGCGGCGGCGACCTCTGCCCAGACGTCGCGCGACCGCATCGCGCGCCGCCAGCTATCTCCCGCCTGCTGCCCCGTTACGGTGATGAAGCCGAAATTGCGCACCGAGGCGCCGTTCGCCTGCGCGTCGCGGTCCACCACGATCACGCGCTTTCCCCGCCGCGCCGCCGCAAGCGCGTGCGCGAGGCCGCAGATTCCCGCGCCGACGATCGCGACATTGTAGGAGTGCTGAGCCATCTAGTCTCCGCCGCTTGAAAGGGAGGCGAGCTAGTTCAGCGGTGAGCGCTTCAGGGTCAAGTCCGAAATGCCGATTGTGAAATTTTTGCGACGGTTCTGGCGCGCCGCAGCGCTAATCATGCTTGCCGGAGCGCTATTGACGCCCGCCGCCTCGCGTGGCTTTAACCGTTCCCAGCCCTGATTTGCGGAAGTTGAACTATGCCGACTGGACCAATATACGGACGCATCGAAGGCGCGATCGTGATGATTGGGTTTGGCTCGATTGGGCGCGGCACGCTGCCGCTGATCGAGCGGCACTTCGACTTCGACAGAGAGCATTTCGTTGTCATCGCGCCGGACGATTCCGACCGGAAGCTGCTCGACGAACGCGGCATAAAGTTCGAGCAAGTGGCGATCACGCGCGAGAACTACCGCGAAGTTTTGGGCAAGTTTCTCAAGGCGGGCAAAGGTCAGGGCTTCTGCGTCAACCTGTCGGTCGACACCTCCTCGCTCGATCTCATGCGCTATTGCCGCGAGATCGACGCGCTCTACATCGACACCGTGGTCGAACCCTGGCCGGGCTTTTATTACGACAAATCGCGCGGCAACGAATCTCGCACCAATTACGCGCTGCGCGAGACGGTGCTTGCCGAGCGCCGCGCCAACCCGGGCGGAAGCACCGCCGTCTCCTGCTGCGGCGCGAACCCAGGCATGGTGAGCTGGTTCGTCAAGCAAGCGCTCGCCAATCTCGCCCGCGATCTCGGCGACGCGGCGCCCGAGCCGAAGTCGCGTGAGGAATGGGGCAAGCTGGCGCAACGGCTTGGCGTCAAAGGCGTGCACATCGCCGAGCGCGACACTCAGCGCGCCAAGCAGCCCAAGCCGATGGACACGTTCGTCAACACCTGGTCGATCGAGGGCTTTCTGTCCGAGGGCATGCAGCCCGCCGAACTCGGTTGGGGCACGCACGAGACGTGGACGCCCGCCAACGCCGGCTTCCACAAGGCGGGTTGCGGCGCGGCGATCTATCTGCTGCAGCCCGGCGCCAACACGCGGGTGCGCTCATGGACGCCGACGCCGGGCGCGCAGTTCGGTTTTCTCGTCACCCACAACGAGTCGATCTCGATCGCCGATTATTACACCGTGCGCGACGACAAAGGCGAAGCGGTCTACCGGCCGACCTGCCACTACGCTTACCACCCCTGCGACGACGCCGTGTTGAGCCTGCACGAACTGTTCGGCCAAGCCGGCAAGATCCAGTCGGCAAACCACATCCTGACCGAGAGCGAAATCGTCGATGGGATCGACGAACTCGGCGTGCTCGTCTACGGCCACGCCAAGAATGCCTACTGGTTCGGCTCGCAGCTCTCCGTCGAAGAGACGCGCGAACTCGCGCCCTACCAGAACGCGACCGGCTTGCAGGTGACCTCGGCGGTGCTTGCCGGCATGGTCTGGGCGCTGGAAAATCCGCGAGCCGGCATCGTCGAGGCCGACGAGATGGATTACAAGCGCTGCCTCGAAGTGCAATCGCCCTACCTCGGCCCTGTCATCGGCGCCTACACCGACTGGACCCCGCTGACCGACCGGCCCGGCCTGTTCCCGGAGGATATCGACGAAAGCGATCCCTGGCAGTTCCGCAATGTGCTGGTGAGGTGAGCGGGGACGGAGTTGCTTTGGGTCGGGGTAAGTCAAACGCTCCCCACGCCGTCATCGCCGGGCTTTTGCCGGCGATGCACGCCATCAAGCGATTCGCGATGCCTCAGAACGGCCTGGAACGGAGCCGTGTGGAAGGCCGGAACAAGCCCCGCGATGACGGCATAAGGTTGTTGCGAGAGCGCTACTTCGCGCGAAAGCCGCTACCCGCGTGACCACGTTCCTCTACATCGACTACGGCCCCTCGCCCTATATTGGCCGAGAGTTGCGCTACAGCCTCGCAACTCTACTCGCCGAATATAACGGCCAAACGCGCGCGATCGTCTACACCGACAAGCCGACCGCCTAT
>JAYTRP010000037.1:0-7503 GCA_043746145.1 Hyphomicrobiales bacterium
CAAGCGCTTTTCGCTGACGACCTGCGGCGCCGTCGTCGCCTCGAAACCGGCCGCGCCGTAATTTGCGCAAAGGCGCAATGTGATGCGTAACAGACTGCCTGAATCGCCTTTGCCCAAGACCCGGAAACCCGAGTACGCCCCCTGCCCTTCGCGCGCGGGCGACGCCAGACGCGAGCCGCGCAGCGCCGAGGCGGGGACATCTTCGTCACCGAGGTCCGCCGCAAGACCCCATCGCGCGGTTCCCAGGCCCTCGTCGCCGGCCCAGCCAAGCGCGAGAAAGAAGCCGGATTCCGTCACTAGCAATCGATCGATCTCGCCGGCGACTGGAAAGACAGGCGGCGCCTCGGCCCGCCTTAGAGCAGCCTGCGAGGCTTTCGGCGCGCCCTCCGCCGCCCCGGCGGTCACACCAGCGCCGCCTTCTGCATGGCGATCAGCGTGCCCACGCCGCCACGCGCGAGTGCGAGCATTTCCAGGAGTTGGCCTTCGCTGAAGGGCGCACCTTCGGCGGAGCCTTGCACTTCCACGAGTCCGCCGGAACCGGTGATCACAAAGTTGGCGTCAGTCTCGGCCGCGCTGTCCTCGGCATAATCGAGATCAAGCACCGTCTGGCCCTGGAACACGCCGCAGGAGATCGCCGCGACTTGATCCTTCAGGGGAATTTCCTTGAGGATTGAACGCTGCGTCATCCAGGCGAGGCAGTCGCGCAAGGCGAGATAGGCCCCGGTGATAGCGGCGGTGCGTGTGCCCCCGTCGGCCTGCAACACGTCGCAATCAACCGTGATCTGCCGTTCGCCGAGCTTGCCTAGATCGACCACCGCTCGCAGCGAACGGCCAATCAGGCGTTGAATTTCATGGGTGCGACCGGAAATCTTACCGGAGACGGCGTCGCGACGGCTGCGAGTCAGCGTCGCGCGTGGCAGCATCGCATATTCCGCCGTCACCCAGCCCCGCCCCTGCCCGCGCAGCCACGGTGGCGGTTTATCTTCGAGCGACGCTGCACAGAGCACGTGCGTGTCGCCGAAACGCACGAGGCACGAGCCCTCGGCATAGCGCGCCACCCCGCGTTCGAAACTGACTTTGCGCAGCTCGTCCACCGCGCGTTTGGAGGGCCGCATGAGCAATCCTTCTGAGACAAGGCCGCCGGTCTAGACCCCGCTGGCCCCCCTGTCCACGGGAGATCACACTCGCTTCAGGCTGATTCCTTTTCCCGCAAGCGGCGGCATCGGCAATGCGGACTGCGCCGAGGCCAATGCGTCGAGAGCCGCCATTGTCTCAGGCCGCCACGGTGCCGCCCGCGCGCCAGCGCGCTGATCGACCGAGAGATAAAGCTGCTCGCTCGCAGCGATAACAGGGCCGTCCGCCGGAGAGCGCATCCCCATCCACAGCCGAGCGCGCTTTGCATCATGTTCCAGCAACTGCCCTTCGACCCGCAACGGAGCGCCGAGTTTCGCCTCCTTGAAGTAATGCAGCATGATTTGCAGCGTATAGAGGGTCAGGCCAGTCGCCTGGCGCGAGTCCGCGTCAAGGCCGATACGATGCATCCATGCGTCGCCCGCGTGGCTGAAGGCGAGCGCATAGGCCGCGTCGTTCATGTGGCCGTTATAGTCGACCCATTCGGCCGCGACCTCGGCGTCGAGCAGCACGAGCGTTGCGCCAAAGCTCATCGCGCTGTTCCGCCCTTTACTTTCAGTAGTCGTAGTAGTGACGGCGCCAACCGTACCCCCAACCAAAGAACGGCGAAACCACGACAGGCGGAGGCGGGGGAGCGGCATGCGCCAAAGGCGCGTCGTTCTCGGCGATGTCGCGCGCAGCGACAAAGCCGGACACATCGCGCCAGGAGGCCGAGCACCAAACTCTGCCGCATCCGGTCACGTCGATCTGAGCGTGAGCGGGAACGTCCTGCACCACTTGCGCATGCGAATTCGGCGCAGCCCGCATCGGTGTGTCCGCCGCCGTCATCGCGGGATTCGCGTAGACGGCGCTCGAAGCTACCAGCAACAAGGCAATGAAAATTGAACAGCGCACGAATCAGTCTCCGTAATCACGAAGCATGATCCGGTTGACGCAAGAAATCGATCAAAAACTGGCGAAATCGCGTCGTGAAGGCAGCCCTGTAGCAGTCCTCTAGTATTGGATTAATGCAAACCGAAGCCGGGCGGCGCGCCTGCTTGTTTTCAGCCCTCGAGTGGCTACCGCCGCCCCGTTCATGGTTGGCGCTATAATCTGGTCAGATAGTCTGCACATTGCTCCCGGCATCCCCAAACTCTCCCTAAGCCTGAATCGCGTTTCGGGAGACGAGAGACTGCAGCGGGAAAGCGTTCGGCAAGCCAAAGCTGTTAAATTCAAAAAAATTTACTTAGTTGATACGGATATTCCGGCCGATTTTCATAAAATACAAATTAACTACAATGATAATCCCCGCGACTGAATTCAACACGTCCGGGTCGCTAATGCTTTTTCCGCTAGACGATGCGTACATCACTTTGGACAACGCCCGGACACTTTTGACCGGCGTCGACCACAATTATGGCCAACCTGCGCTAGTCGGCGCGACGAGCCCTATACATCTTGCCCTCGTCGCCGGCCTTGGCATGCTTTTCCCTCTCGCGGCGGCAAGTCTCGTGATCAACGCTGCCGCCGCAACTGCCTATGCAGCGGCATTATGGGCGGTCTCCGGCCTTGGAGGCGCAAAAAGAACTTTGCGACTCGGCATCTTAGGAATTGGATTAGCTGCAGCAATTCCTCATCTATTTAATGGTTTGGAGACTGGCCTCGCGCTTGCAGGAGTAGCGTGGAGCCTCGTGCTGGCCTCGCGCAGCTCGGCGGTCGCACTGCCTCTGCTACTCGGCTCGCTTCCCTTTGTTCGACCTGATCTCGCGCCGTGGTCGCTCGCGCTTACACTTTGGCGCGCTTACGTCGCGGGCCGCGACGTAAGAGACTGGCGCGCCGGCGCGCGGCGTCTCGGCGCGGACCTTTCACTAGTTTTTGTCGCGGCCACCCCCTGGCTTGCCTGGACCTCGATCTCGCTCGGAACGCTGTTTCCCTCGACCGTGATCGCCAAGCGCGCATTCTTTGCGCAAGAAGGGCTCCCGCTTTCGATGAAGGCGCTCATCGTCACCCAGATATTATTTGGATCATTGTTGGCGCCGCTCGCGCTCGCGCTCGTTGCGGGCCGACGGGCGCCGCTTGCGATCCCTATATCGGCGACCCTTTTCGCCTTTCTCGCAGCTTACACAATGACTTTCCCCGGCGGCCTCTTTCACAACAACTTTCGCTATCTTGCGCTTGTTGTGCCCTTCTGCCTCTATGGCGTCGCCTACACAAAGCACATGAGCGGATTGCTGACCAAGATTGGGACTTTTACGTTTTTGGTCGTTCTCGCGACAACGGGAGTTTTCAGGCTAACGCTGGGTTACCAGCTGACTGCGGATGACGAAGCCGCTGCTGTCTGGGCCCGCGAGCATCTTGCTCCCAATGCCCGGGTTCTTGTTCACGATGCAGGCATTCCAGCATGGGAAACCGGGCTGCGGCTCGTTGATGTTGTTGGATTGAAGTCGCCCGAATCAATTCCTCAGCACGTTCGCTTGACAGCGCCGACCCTTGGTCGCGAACGCGCCGAAGCGGTGAGCAGGATCGCGCTTGCGTCCGGCGCAACGCACGCCATCGTGCTCGACGACCCTTTCTGGATAGAGATCGACGACGATCTTAGGCGGAAGGGTTGGGGTTTAGACCTATTGCGAAAGCCAACTGTGTCGCCGGGGTACTGGATTTATGCATTAACTCCGCCCGCGGCTCTACGGGCGGGGCTTGACTAACCAAAACGGCCGGGCAAGCTCAGCAGCTGCTGCTCAGAGTTCGCCGTCGTCGCGCGACTCGCCGGGGCCGTGCATGGCTTCTCCGTGCATTTCGTCGCCATGCATGCCCTCGCCGTGCCGACCCATCGGACCGGGTCCACGCAGGCTCATTAACAGCGGACCGAAGTGACGCTTCTGCGTATCGTCGAGGCCGTCATAGAGCGGCTTGGCCGCATCAGCGACTTTCTTCAGTTCCTCCGAGGCTTTCGCAAGGTTTTGCGACATTTCGTCGAGGCGCTCGATTGGCGAAGGACGTCCTTCCTTGGCCCTCTCCTCATGACGTTCGTGCATCGCCTCCATCCGCATCTTCTCGGCGTCGCGAACGGCTAATTCGAGCGCCGGCCACATCTTCTCTTGGTCGGGCGTCAACTTGAGCGCGGCCTTCATGCCCGCGATCCGGGCGTCCATCATAAAGCCTGTGTCGGCCATTGCGTGCATGGCCGCGCCCGACTTGTCGCCATCGCCCGGGGCCGCCGTAGCGGCAAGGGTGAAGCCCGCGCCGGTCAAAGCGGCCAAGGCTGCAGCGGTGATGATTAACTTCTTCATCGCAAAAAACCTTTTTGTCAGTGGCGACGGCGAAGAGTCTCCAGCCGAACCGCATTACTTTCAAGTTACATTCAGGTAATGCCCCTGCAGGTAATGCCCTGAGGTGCTGCAGGATTAACGCGCCGGGGCCGGAAGTCGGAAACCGCTTGAGCAACAGGAGACGCGCATGTCCGAACCAGTGATTGGAAAACTTGCGCAGACGTTGGCTTTGGGCGGCGTCTACAGCGCTTGGGTTGGCATAAACGACGCCGACGTCGCCAGCGCGCTCGCGGAGGATTTCGACTGTGTCATGCTCGACATGCAGCATGGCGCGATCGATTTTATCGGCGCGACGCGTGCGATCCTGGCGGTGGCGCTGCAGGGCAAGCCGAGCGTCGTCAGAATCCCGGTCGACGACTTTGCCACGGCCAGCCGCGTGATCGATTACGGCGCCGCGGCTGTGATCGCGCCTATGATCAACTCGGCCGAAGACGCGCGGCGATTCGCTGAATTCACGAATTATCCTCCGCTCGGGCGGCGTTCCTGGGGGCCTCGCGCATGTCTGCCGCTCAGCGGCCTCGCCGGCCTGCCCTATCTCCACGGCGCCAACGCCATGACGCTCGCCATAGCGATGGTGGAAACGCGCGAAGCGCTCGAAGCGCTCGATGCCATTCTGGCGACGCCGGGGATCGACGGCGTTTTCGTCGGCCCGTCCGATCTTTCGATCGCATTGAGCGGGGGCAGCATCGTGGAGCCGAACGGCGCGGCTGTGGATGCAGCGCTGACCAAGGTCGCCGCCGCGGCCAAAGCGCATGGCAAGTTTGCGGGGCTGTTCTGTTTTGACGGCGCGCAAGCCAAAGCCGCTCGCGCGCGCGGGTTCGCGTTCACGTCGATTTCGACCGACGCGCTGCTGTTGCGCGCCGCAGCGCGGAGCGAATTGGAGAAAGCACGCAGCTAGGCGCATCGGGCAGTGCGACAGAAACCCTGGTAGACAAGGAACAGGGCTCGCGATCGTCACCGCGGCTCGGGGGCCGACGCCAATGCGCAACATCGACTACAGGCTCGGCGGCCTATACGCCATCTCGACGGCGTGCCTATTCGCGACGCAGGAACCGTTCTCGTTCCTCGCCGCCAAGCGGCTAAATTCAGTGCAATTCGTGTTTGTGACCCAGGTCGCCCTGGCGCTGTCGATTCCCTTGCTGACGTTTCATCGCGACAGCCGGCGCGACTTCGTGGCGCTGCTGCGCGACCGTGACAACTGGGGCAAGCTCGCCGTCATCTTCGCGATCGGGATGACCGGCCTTCTGCTCTACAATAAAGGACTCGCAAACGCGCATCCAATCATCATCGCCGCAGTGCTCAACCTGTCGCCGTTCTGGGCGGCGCTCGTCGCGCTGGTCATTTCGCGGGTTCCCATTCCGGTTCGCCCTAGCGTCTTCTTTGGCTGCCTCGCAGGCGCATTTTTAGGCGCGATGGCGATAGCATGGAGCCAGATCGGGGGTGCGGGTTCTAACGATCAAATCGCCGCAAGCCTCTGGCGTGGAAGCTGGATCTACGCGATTCCCATTCCCGCCCTCTCCGCGCTGGGCGGCACCCTGATCGGCAAATGGTTCTCTAAATACAACGAATCCGCCACCATCGCCGCCAACTTTCTCGTCCCCGCGGTCGTGCTGATCCCGACCACGACCTTCATCCTGGCGCAGCGCTCAGAACTTAATTTTGGTCAGGCCGAGGCGATCGGGTTAATGATGTTTGGAACGATCGTAGCGGCCTCGCTCGGGCGCGTGCTCTATCAGGTGGCGTTGACGGTCACCGGCAACGACAACGGCTTCGTCACTATGTTTTTCCTGCTCGTCCCCGCCCTGACCGGGTTGATCTCACTGCCGATGTCGTGGTGGATTCCGAACCTTAGGTTTACTGTAGACCCGACTTACCTCTTCGGCCTTGCACTCGTAGGCGTGTCGCTGCTCTTGTTCTCGTGGAGGACCTGGAAGCAGCCGCGCGCCGAAATTCCCAACGGCTGAAGCTGTGGCGCTCATTGGGCGCCGCTTGCGACATCGCTCGCCCGCTTTAACTTGTCCCGGCCGCGGGCTACGATCGATTTCCAACTTTAACCCGCGAGGCGCCATGCTTGGGCGAATGACACTTATCGCATGCCTGATGCTGCTCGGCGCAGCGCCGCTGCGAGCCGATCCGATCGACCCTGCACTGCAGGCCGCGCTCGACGCCCCGCTTCGGTCCGAGAAGAACCGCGTTCGTGATCCCTTTCGTCATCCCAGTGCAGTTCTGCCGTTCTTTGGCATCAGGCCAGACAGCACGATCGTCGAGATCGATCCAGGCGCTTCGGGATATTGGACGGAGATCCTCGCCCCCTACCTGAAGGCTAAGGGCCGTTATATCGCCGCCAATCCCGTGCCGACTTCGCCCGAAGGCGTCCACGATAGTGAAGGTTTCAAGGCCAAGCTCATGGCCGATCCGGCATCCTACAGCGCGGTGGAGATCACGACGTTTGCGGGAAAAGACAGCCCCATCGCGCCGACTGGCAGCGCGGACTTCGTGGTGACCTTCCGCAACCTGCACAATTGGATGGCGAAGGGCGAAACCGCCGCCTCGCTGGCCACGTTCTACGCCGCTTTGAAACCGGGCGGCGTGCTCGGCATTGTCGACCACCGCGCCTCAGAGACGACGCCGCAAGATCCGCTCGCAAAGTCCGGCTACGTTCGCCCGGATTTCGCGATCCAACAAATCGAGGCGGCGGGCTTCAAATTGGTCGCCGCGTCTGAGGCGAACGCCAATCCGAAGGACACGAAGGATTATCCCGTCGGCGTTTGGGCGCTACCGCCCACGCACCGGCTGACGGACGTGGACCGCGCAAAATATCAGGCGATCGGTGAGAGCGACCGTTTCACGCTAAAGTTCATGAAGCCTGAGAAATAGAGCGTAACCTTCGACCCGTCCTCGGGTTGCGCGACCTGGCGCTCGCCTAGTCAGGGCGCCAGTTTCACCGCTCCGTCAGTTTCAACTCAATGCGACGATTGCGCGTAAGAGCATCGTCGCTCGTTCCCGAATCAATCGGCTGGAACTCGCCAAAGCCCGCCGCCGCGAGAAAACGGGGCTCTACCCC
>JAYTRP010000038.1:0-2372 GCA_043746145.1 Hyphomicrobiales bacterium
CATGAGTTCCCCTCGGAAATAATCCGGCCGGCGCGAGGCAGAACACGCTAGCGTCGTGAGCGATTGTACGAGCGGGCGCGATCCCATCTCACGCCCGAAGTCGGACTCGATCCCCCAAATCGCGGCGATTACATACTTACTGACGCCAAATCGCTCTTCGGCAGTCGCCAGAGCCTTTGCATTGGCCGCCATGGCCGCTTTGCCGTCCTTAACGCGTTCGTTGTCTACCAGAGCCGCCAGGTAGTCCCAGACAGGCGTCTTGAACTCCGGCTGATAGTTTTCAAATTCAAGCACTTTAGGATCGGCGGTAATTCCGTCAAAGGCTGTCTTCAACGTTTCGGTCGAAACGCCCTTGCCCGCAGCCTCAGACTTTAAGGCCGCTATACAGGACGAGAAATCCGCGTGCGCCGGCGCCACTGCAGAAAAGCATAAGGCGGCAATTGCTATCGTTCGACGAATCATCCCCTATTATCCAGGATACTCCGAACGCCGTCGAGAGCCGACGGCATGCTCGCCATCTCGCCGCGTGGCGATGCACCGATCGACATGCAAGATCAGCCGCCGTTTTTGCCCGCTACGGCCAAATACTTGTTCCAGATCAAGGGACTAGTAGACCGGCCAACGTATTCGGCGTGGCTATCCTTCTCCGCTTGATCAATCCGTTGACCAATCGCTATTTTGTTTTGAATTCTAGGCGCGGCATTCAACGGAGAGAATTTTTTAGGTTCAGGCGCCGTCGAAACTAGCGACAGGCTATGCTGCCGCCCCCCCATCAACTCGCAGTAGACGTCGACCAAAAGGGTAGCGTCGAGTAAGGCGCCGTGATTGCTCCGACGCGTCCGATCCACGTGGTAGCGATCGCATAACGCGTCAAGGCTGACGGCGGAGCCGGGATGCTTACGGCGTGCTACGGCAAGCGTGTCGATCACGCGAGACGCTGAAATGCTCGCAAGTCCTGCTATTTTAAGTTCAGCGTTTATGAACCCCATGTCGAAATCCGCATTATGTATGACAAGAGGATCTTGCTCAATAAAACGGAGGAAATCTTCTGCTACAGTCTTGAAGACTGGCTTATCGCGCAAGAAGGCCGTGGAATGCCCATGGATCCGATAAGCTTCTATCGGAACATCGCGTTCTGGATTGATTAAAACGTGGAAGACCCTTCCCGTCGCAAGCCTGTTCCATACTTCCACCGCGCCAATTTCAACGATCCGGTCGCCTCGCTTTGGATCAAGACCCGTTGTTTCCGTATCGAGTATGATCTCACGCATGGGAGGTGTTTGCCCTGCTCATACCTAGAACCGCGCGCAAAAAACCCACCGCCTGAATGTGCGACTCTTCAAGTGTCCCGCTGGTGTCAATGATGTAGTGTGCGCGACGGCGTTTTTCCAAATCCGGCATTTGACGCGCTAGCAAACTATCAAAACGGGTTTCGGTCCATGCAGGACGGGAAATCGCGCGTGTTCTCTGAATTTCCGGGCGAGCGCTTACTACAATGGTCACATCCATCGCACGGTCGCCTGCGGTCTCAAACAATAGCGGAACATCCAGAAACGCGACACGCGATCCAACGCCGACAGCGCCCTCTAGAAATTTGCTTCGTCGCTTTGCGACTGCGGGATGCACGATACTCTCAAGTCGCTTCATCGCGAGTTCGTCACCGACGACATATTTAGCCAGTCGTTCGCGGTTAACCTGCCCATCGCCAACCACTCCTGGGAAAACGGACTCGATCTCCGCGACGCATTCGTTGCTATAACATTCTCTGACTGCCTCGTCCGCGTCGAAAACAGGATATCCGCAGTTCCGGAATATCGTCGCGAGGGTTGACTTTCCCATGGCGATCGATCCAGTCAACCCAACAAGAATCATACGACCGTTCCGTGACTGGTGACCTGTTAGACTTCCAGAACTCCAAGCGTTCTAAACGCGGCAAGTAATGGTAGTAGCGGGAGTCCTAAGATTGTGGAGTGCGCCCCTCTAATCTCTTTGAAAAGGTGAATTCCCGCAGCTTCGACCTGATAGCCGCCAACACTCATAAACGCCTCGGTCCCGACGAAATCCAAATATCGGCAAATCTGCTCGCGGTCTAGATTTCGCATTGTCAATTCGGCGCTGTCTTGTCCTTGCTCGATGATCTGTCCGTTCAGAGCGATCGCGAAAGCGGAAATGAGTTGATGCGTGCGACCTAATAATCGGTCCAGTGTCGCCTCGGCTTCAGGTCTATTTCCAGGTTTATGGAATATTTGATCATCCATTAACAGAATTTGGTCGGCGCCAAGGCAAAAACTGTCGGGTCGTGTTGCACTTATCGATCTGGCTTTTGCCTCTGCCAATACGAAAGCAATATTGAGCTTACTTACGTTTTCTCT
>JAYTRP010000039.1:0-2372 GCA_043746145.1 Hyphomicrobiales bacterium
AGCCGCTTGACGTCTTCGAGGCTGCCCGTCCGGCCGGCGACGTCTTCCCACGTGCCCGTGCCTGAGGTGTTGGCGACGCCGGCCCCCTCGGTGACGACCACCCGCATGCCGTCCTTCAATAAGTCCTCGAAGCTTCGAATTTGCTTGGGGTTGCCTTTCTTCACGGCGATGATCGTCGGACGAATGTAGATTGGCGTCACATTGGCGGATGAGAAATCCTTGTAGGTTTCCAGCAAGGCGGTGATGTCTTCTTCGGCGGTGCCCCAGAGGATGTCTGCGTTCGCCTGAGCCTGTTTCGACCAAGTGGGCTCGGGGCCGGATATGACATCGACCTCGATGCCGGTCTCCTTGTGAAAGACCTCGGCGACTTTCCGGAATGCGGTGTCGGGTCCGCCCGCGCCGTAGAGTTTGACGACGCCGTCGCGCGCGTTGTGCGTGATCGCGGGATCGGGAATCTCGTGCGCGAAGCCCGGCGGCATAAGCATCAGCGGCAGGACCGCAGCAAAAATGGGCGGTGCGAAGGTTTTCATGATGGGGATTCTCCTTTGGGTCTCTTTAGGCAACGCCGATGAGATGGATGAGCCCGAGGCTGATGGCTCCCAGCACGATGAGCGACAGGGTGACCGCGCCCGTCACCCGCAGCCCGGCCTTCGCGACAACCCGTATATCGACCCCAAGGCCGAGCGCCGCCATTGAGACCGTTGTCAGTAAGTTGGCGACGATTGCGGTCGGTTGCAGGACGGGGTTCGGGATCAATCCGGCGGTTCGAGCGCCCGCGATCAAGAGAAAGCCGACGATAAACCAAGGGACGAGTTGATGGAGCGCAGGCCTTCCCGGTTTCGGGCGGTCGCCAGCCGTCACTTCCGGCGCGGGCTCGTCCGTTTCGTCGCGCAGTTTGGAAGCAAGAACGGACATGAGCAGCACGACGGGACCCAGCATGAGGACGCGTACGAGCTTGACGACCGTTCCCACCTGATTGCTGAGCGCGCCGATCGGCAAGGTCGCGGCGAGAACCTGCGGCACCGCGTAGACGGTCAGGCCGGCCAGGACGCCGTATTGCGTCAACGACATCTGCAAAAGCGGAACGAGCAGCGGCAGGACAAGCACGACGATCACGCCGAGCACGGCGGTAAAGGCGATGGACGAGGCAACGTCCTCACCGTCGGCTCCAATAACCGGGGCCACGGCCGCGATCGCGGAATTGCCGCAGATCGAATTGCCGCAGGCGACAAGGATCGCCATGCGCTGAGGAAGGCCGAGCGCCCGGCTGATGCCGTAGCTCGTAGCGATCGCCACGACGACAACGAGCGCAATCCCGACAATCAGCGCCGGCCCGATGGCTAAAACCGCGCGCACGCTCACCGATGCGCCCAGAAGCACGACCGCGATTTCGAGCAAGGTCTTGGCGCTGAATTCGATGCCGGCGCGCCAGACGTTCGAAGGCGTCCAAACGCTTCGTACGACCACGCCGAGCAGGATGGCGAAGACCAGCGCCTCAAGCCAAGGACGACCCGCAAGATCGATCTCGATCGCCTGAAGCCCGTAGGCGACGGCCGTGACCAGAATGCAAAGGCCAATGCCGGGGAAGAGCTGCGTCTGCGGCGGAAAGGTCGGACTGGCTTTTGCGGTGCTTTCAGCGAGCATGATCGACCTCAGTTCCTATCGACCCTGCCCCCGAACGATTATTCAGTCTATCTCAATATAAGAGACGTTTCGTTCGATTGAGATGAATGAATATGACGCTCGATCAGCTTCGGATTTTCATCGCCGTGGCGGAACGCCAACACCTCACGCGAGCCGCCGAGGCGCTGAACCTCACGCCGTCCGCCGTGAGCGCGGCGATCCACGCACTGGAGGCGCGCTACAGGGTGCAACTCTTTGATCGGGTCGGACGCCGCATCGAACTAAGCCAGGCGGGGCGGCTGTTTCTCGTCGAGGCCAAAGCGACACAACGCAGCGCGAAATTTGCCGAGCAGGCCTTGACCGAGCTTGGCGGTCTTCAGCGCGGGACGCTGACGATACAGGCCAGCCAGACGATCGCCAGCTATTGGCTGCCGCCGTACCTCGTGGGCTTCAAGGCGGCGCATCCCGCGATCGGCGTGGTGCTACGGGAAGGCAACTCCGCCGATGTTGCGAGCGCCGTCCTTGACGGCAGCGCCGATATCGGTTTCGCGGAGGGGGCTATCAAAGACCCCGCGCTGACACTCGTTGCCGTGGCGCGGGATCGTCTTGTCGTCGTGGGATTGAAGTGCACCCCGTTTTGACTGGACAGGTAGCCTATTGGATCGCACCTGACATTTGAGTCCTGAAGGGGATTCCCGGCGTGTTGGCCGCGTGCGAGTCTGGGGCATGCGAACCGGCGTCACCCTCTC
>JAYTRP010000040.1:0-2371 GCA_043746145.1 Hyphomicrobiales bacterium
AGCCGGCCCGCTATGACAGGTATCGACAATTGAACTCCGGTAAGCACAGCCCGGATATGCGCGGGCATGTCGTCGGGGCCTTCATCGTCATGCACGTAAAGCTTCGGGTCTTCCGGCGCGACGCGATCGAAGAAGGCTTCCAGATCGGTTCGGACCTCGGGCGCGGCGTTCTCCTGAATGAGCAGCGAGGCTGAAGTGTGGCGGCAGAACAAGGTGAGCAGGCCGGTTTCGACCGCGTGGTCGCGGAGCCAGCGCTGCACCTCGCTCGTCGTCTCGATGAGACCGCGACCGCGGGTGTTAATAGCGATGATTCCGACGTGTTGTTTCATGGCGAAGCTCCAACCTGGCGGGGCATGCATTTCGTGTGGCGCAGCGAGTTCGGCGGCACAAATATTGAGGAGAAGGGCAAGATCAAGCGGCGCGAACTCCGTCTTTGCGAGGAGCGCTTGCGACGAAGCAACCCAGGGCCCGCATGATGAGGCCCCTGGGTTGCTTCGCTACGCTCGCAATGACGATCGGGTGAGTTTTTAATTACGCTTGGGAGAAGACGCGGTTATGAGCCATCGCCAGCCGGGTTTCTCGACCCGGCCCCGCCAGCAATTCGTTCTACTTCGATCATGGCTCCGCCTTGTCGCTCCTTCGGGGCGTCGCTATAAGCGCGCCACAACCATTCCCCACGTCAGTGAGATTAACGCGCATGGCCATCGAACGCACCTTCTCTATCCTCAAGCCCGACGTGACGCGCCGCAACCTGACGGGCGCCGTCAACGCGAAGATCGAGGCTGCGGGCCTGCGGATCATCGCGCAGAAGCGAATTCAGATGTCCCGCCCGCAAGCCGAAATGTTCTACGGCGTGCACAAGGAGCGACCGTTCTTTGGCGAACTGGTCGAGATGATGACCGCAGCGCCGGTCGTCGTGCAAGTGCTCGAGGGCGAGAACGCAATCCTGAAATACCGCGAAGTGATGGGCGCAACCAATCCTGAGAAGGCTGCGGCGGGGACGATCCGCAAGGAATTCGCGCTGTCGATGGGCGAGAACTCCGCGCATGGCTCCGACGCGCCCGAGACGGCGCAGCAGGAGATCGCGCAGTTCTTTTCCGGCAACGAGATCGTCGGCTAGCCCAGGTCCCGTATCGTCCCAAACTAACGCGAACGGGTGAGCGCCAACTGACCGTCGGCGCGAGCCGGCGGCAATGTAGATATTTTCCCGCCGCTATCCCCGATTACATTTGCTAGACACCTCGGCGGGTCCGGGCAATTAATGCTCTCGGACCCAACGGACGTGGCGGATGGACATCGGGGAATGGCTGCGCAGTCTTGGCTTGTCGCAATACGAGGAGCGGTTTCGCGAGCACGCGATCGAGGATGACGTTCTTTCGCAGCTTACCGCGGATGACCTCAAAGAAGTCGGCGTCGTCGCCGTCGGGCATCGCCGCAAATTGCTCGACGCCATTGCCGAACTAGGCAAGTCCGCCCGCGCCGACGCAGCCCAGACTGAAAACAAGGCTTTATTCGACAATGCGGAACGGCGTCCGCTGACGCGTCTGTTCTGCGATCTCGCAGGATCGGTCGGGCTTGCCGTTCAGCTCGATGCGGAAGACTGGCACAACCTTCTCAGCGCCTATCACGAGGTCGCGTCACGCGCGATAGTGAGCCACGGCGGCTTTGTTCTGAAGAAACTCGGCGACGGCCTGATCGCCTCGTTCGGCTACCCCGAAGCGCGCGAAAACGATGCCGAGCGAGCGGTGCGCGCCGCCCTCGAAGTACACCGTGCGCTTGCCGATCTCAACGCGCGCAACGTCGATATCAAAGCGCCAAAACTCGCTGCGCGAATCGGCCTTGATAGCGGCAGCGTCGTCGTCGACGCGACAGGCGACGTGTTCGGCGAGGCTCCGAACATCGCAGCGCGCGTGCAGAACCTTGCGGGACCCGGCGAGGTGTACATTACGCGGGCGGTGCATCAGCAAATCGCGAGGCTATTCGCCACCGAGGACAAAGGCGCGCAGACCTTGCGCGGCGTACCCTTCAAGGTTCATCTTTATCGCGTCGTCCGCGCGAGCGGCGCGGGGCGGCGCGACAGGGCGCGCGGGCTTACCACGCTGATCGGGCGCGACGAAGAAATTGCGCAATTGCAGAGACGCTGGGAGCGCGCAGCGTCGGGCGAAGGTCAGTTGGCGCTGATCCTGGGCGAAGCCGGCGTTGGCAAGTCGCGGCTGATGAACGAATTTCGAGTGAGCCTCGCGGCGACCCCGCACACCTGGGTTGGTTGGTCCTCGACGCAGCTTTTGCAAAACACGCCGTTGCATCCGGTCATCGGCTGGGCGCAGGCGCGATTCAACTCGGGCCGAACGGCTCCGGAAAAACGCTACGG
>JAYTRP010000041.1:0-7479 GCA_043746145.1 Hyphomicrobiales bacterium
AGCATTTCGACGACATTGTGCAACGCGCTCATCGGGCGCGCGTGGTGATCGTTTCGCCCTCGCTGCTGATGCTGGCGATCCAGGTCACGCAATCGATCCTGCGCGACGCGCGCTTGCGAGATTCGGTCCACGTCGTCCAGGCGGAAGTGGGCAAGATGATTATCGACGCGCGCCGTTTGGCCGAGCGGGTCGTCAAGTTGGAGACGCATTTCCGACAGGCGCAAGAGGATCTGAGCGAGATCGCCACCTCGGCGGAAAAGGTGACGCGCCGCGCCGAGCGGATCGACGCGATGGAGTTTTCGCAAAGCCCGTCCGACGAGGCGCCTGTGCGTCGCGCTATGGGAGCGTGAGGCAAGACGCGGTATAGTTTGGCCAAACTCAAGAGGCTCCCATGACCGTCGCGCTCGTCATCACCTTCGTCGGCCACGACCGTCCCGGCGTCGTCAACGCGATTTCTCACGCCGTCGCCGCGCATGGCGGCTCCTGGCTAGAGAGCCGGCTCGCTCATCTCGCCGGAGAATTCGCAGGGATCGTCCGGGCCGACGCGCCTGACGCCAGCGCCGATGCGCTCGCCCAAGCGCTTCGCAGCCTCCCCGGCCTTGCCGTCACCGTCTCGCGCGGCGTTAACCCCGCCGCAGCGCCGCCCCGCGCCTTCACGCTCGAATTGCTGGGCTTGGACCGGCCCGGGATCGTGCGCGACGCCACGCGGACCTTGACCGATCTTGGCTGCAACATCATGGAATTTGACAGCGACCTCGAAGGCGCGCCGTTCAGCGGCGATGTGATGTTTCGCGCCAACGCCCGGGTCGAAGCGCCGGAAGGTCTTACCATCGACGCACTGCGTCAGGCGCTCGAGCGGCTCGCGGGCGAAATGATGGCCGACATCAGCGTGTCCGAAGCGGGCGCCGAGAAGCCGTCGGGGCGGCGCTGATTGGAAGCGGGTGGATGCTGAGCCTGAGTAAGCCGCCCGCTTTCGGTATTCGAACATGTTTCGGCTTATTTTATACGCGCTTACTTCTGCGCCTTTGGCTCGCAAACCGCCCCCTCTCGTCTTGGCCGAGCATGTCCCGATCATTCACGCGGCGTGTTTGCGACTGATTCCGCTGGTTCCGATTCCGCTTAACCCAGTGGATGTCAGGGACAAGCCCGGTGAAGACGGCGCCAGCAGTGCTTGAACTGGCTCCTATGGAGGCAAGCCCGGGGATGCGAGGAGGAGATGTGGATTAGGCTTTTCCATGGGCCTGCCTTGGGGCCGGGCGACGCCCCGCAGAATCGCGATTTGCTCGGCTTGAGCGCACTGGTTTGGCCAGACTGGAATTTTACGACACGAACCTACACTTGACAAAGATATATCTTGAGCTATCTTAGACGAGACATATCTTAGATACGTCATAACTCTAACTCAGGATACATCATGTTTTTCCGACACTTTCACGATCACGACCGGCACGGGCGCAGTCCGTTCGAACGTGGCGCCTTTATGGGCCGGCATCGCCAAGGCGGCGGCTTCGGCGGCGGGCGCGAAGGGCGCATGTTTGATAGCGGCGAGTTGCGGCTCGTCATTCTTGCGCTGATCGCCGAGAAGCCGACGCATGGCTACGAAATTATCAAAGCGCTCGGCGAGCGGGTCGGCGGCGAATACAGCCCCAGCCCCGGCGTCGTTTACCCCACGCTGACGATGCTCGAGGACATGGGCTACGCCACCACCAGAACCGACGACGCCAACCGCAAGCTCTACGCGATTACCCCAGAGGGACAGGCGCACCTCACCGAAAATAAGCCGCAGGCGGACGCGATCTTCGCGCGCCTCGACGGCGCCAACGAGGACCGTTTCGCCGGCGGGGGCTCTCTAATGCGGGCGATGCTCAACCTGCGCGCCACGGTGCGGCTGCGGGTGCGAGGGCGCGGCGCCAGCCCCGCACAGATCCAGGCGATCGTCGACGCGCTCGACGCGGCGGCAAAGACGATCGAGCGGATCTAACGCGCACGGGGCGCTAGTACCCCCGCGCGCGATCGACGACGTTGCGTAAGCCCTCGCCGCGCTCGAAGGCGACAATCTGCTCCGCGATATAGCGCGCCACCGCCGGCGGCGTGGAAATCGCGGAATTATGCGGAGTGATGAAGACGTCGTTCCGCTCCCACAGCGGCGACGACGGCGCCAAGGGCTCGGCCTCGAATACATCGAGCGAGGCGCCTTTGAGAACGCCTGAGTCGAGCGCGGCGACAATGTCCGCCTCGACTTGCGACCCGCCCCGACCGGCATTGACGAGGAATGGCCCCCGCCCGCGCGCGAGTTTGGCGAATAGCGGCGCACCGAGCAGGCCGCGCGTCTCCGGCGTCAGCGGCAGCAGCGACACGAGAATATCGGTGCGGGCAAGCAGCGCGTCGAGCCCCTCGTCGCCATAAAAATTCGTCAGGCTGGCGATCTCTTTGCGTGTGCGGCTCCAACCCGCCACGTCGAACCCGATCGCCCGCAACTTGCGCGCGGCGTCGGTCCCCAATACGCCAAGCCCCAGTAACCCTACGCGAAATTCGCCCGCCGCCTGCTGCTGCTGGTCCTCGTCCCAGACCTTTTCCCGCTGCTGCCGGTCGTAGCGCCGGAATTGGCGATGGTGCAGCAGGACTTGCAGGACGACCCACTCGCTCATCCGCGCGGTCAGATCGGCGTCGACCACTCTCACGAGGGGCGCGTCTGGCAGTTCGGGATCGGCCAGCACATGATCGACGCCGGCGCCGAGCGAGAAAATCGCCGCGAGCTTTGGCAGATTTTGCAGCGAACCCGGGGGTTGGCGCCATGCGAGCGCGTAGCGAACCGTCGCCCTATCGGTCAGTGTCTCCAGCGTGTCGATGCGACGTCCCGGCAGCAGCGCTTGCAACCGCGCGATCCACGGCGCTGGGCTCCAGCCGCTGACCGCAACCAGCAGGCTCACGAGCGCCTGCCGATGATCCGCTCGACCACGGTCGCGCGCGACGGGGGCTTGTCGCCCAAGCGGTAGGCGGCGCGCAATCGCGCGATCGCAGCCTCAGCGCTCGCCGCATCGCGGGCGTGCACCCGGGCCAACGGCGCGCCGGCGGAAACTTCGACGCCGAGCCCCGCGAGTTCGGTGAAGCCCACCGCCGGGTCGACCGCATCGCTAGCGAGCCGTCGCCCGCCGCCGAGTTCCACGACCGCGAGACCGACTTCGCGGGCGTCGATCGCCACCACGCGGCCGGTCCGCTCGGGCGCGGCGTCGACCACGAGCGGCGCTACAGGCAGGATTTCGCGGGCGCGGCGCAGGAAATCGGGCGGCCCGCCCAGGCCGCGCAACATGCGTTCGAACTTTTCCGCAGCGGCGCCGGAATCCAGCGCACGCCGCAGCGCCGCCGCGCCGGCTTGCTGGTCAGGCGCAAGGCCGCCGAGCACGAGCAGTTCAGCGCCAAGCGCGACCGTGACCTGTTCGAGCCGCGCATCGCGCCGGGCCCCGGTGAGAAAATCGACCGCGTTGATCACCTCCACCGCATTTCCCGCCGCGCTCGCGAGCGGCTCGTTCATGTCGGTAATCACAGCGACGGTGGGTACGCCGGCGCCGTTAGCGACATTGGCGATGCTCTCCGCCAGCTCGCGCGCGGCCGGCAAACTCGGCATGAACGCGCCGGAGCCGGTCTTCACGTCCATTACTAGCGCGTCGAGCCCCGCCGCGAGCTTTTTCGAAAGGATCGAGGCGGTGATCAGCGCGATCGACTCCACCGTCGCCGTGACGTCGCGGATCGCGTAGAGCCGCTGATCGGCCGGCGCGAGATTGCCGGTTTGGCCGATGATCGCGCAACCGACCTGGGCAACGACCTTGCGGAACAAAGCATTGTCGGGCTTCGCGGTATAGCCCGGGATCGCCTCGAGCTTGTCGAGCGTGCCGCCGGTATGGCCGAGACCGCGCCCGGAAATCATGGGAACAAAGGCGCCGCAGGCGGCTAGCATCGGCGCCAGCATCAGGCTCACATTGTCGCCAACGCCGCCGGTCGAGTGTTTGTCGAGGATCGGGCCGGGAAGGCCGAGGCTTTTCCATTCCAGCACGTCGCCCGAGCGCATCATCGCGCGCGTAAGCGCCACGCGCTCGTCGACATCCATGCCGCTGAAGTAAACGGCCATCGCGAACGCGGCGACCTGACCTTCGCCAATGGCGCCGGAAGTGAGACCCGCGACGAAGGCTTCGATCTCGCTCGCTGCAAGCTTGCGCCCGTCGCGCTTGGCGCGGATGATCTCTTGCGGCAGCATCAGCCGTGCGCCGCGATAAACGCGCGCAGCACACGGCGGAAATCTTGCGAGCCGCGCCTGGCGAATTCCTGCGTCTCCTCATGGCTGGGATCGCCGCCCGACAGACCCGCCGCGTGATTGGTGACCAGCGATACGGCGACGCAAGCGAGGCCGTGCAGGCGGGCGAGGATCACCTCGGGCACGGTCGACATGCCCACGAGATCCGCGCCGAGCAGTTTCGCCATGCGGATTTCCGCTGGCGTCTCAAACGAGGGACCGTTGAACCACATGTATACACCCTCATGCAGCTCGACGGCGGCGGTCTTGGCGGCGGCTCGAAGCCCTGCCAGGAGTCCGGGATCGTAAGCGCGGGTGAGCGGCACGAAGCGGTCGTCGCTGGCGCGCCCGATCAGGGGGTTCGTGCCGGAGAAATTTATGTGGTCGGTGATCGCCACCAGCGCCGGCGGCGTCCATTCTGTGTGCAGTCCGCCCGCCGCATTGGTTAGGAACAGGGTTTTGCCGCCGAGGGTCTTGAACGTCTCGATCGCACCGGCCATCGCCCGGGGATCGCCACGCTCATAGTAATGGCCGCGCCCCTGGAACAGCGCGACTCGCTTGCCCTCCAGCGTGCCGACCACTAGCCGTCCCTTGTGGCCAGCGACGGAGGGCTGGGGGAAGCCTGGAATGTCGGCGTAGGGGATCGAGATCGCGTCTTCGGCTTCATCGGCGAGCGGGCCGAGGCCGGAGCCGAGCACGAAGCCGAGCGAGGGCAGCGAGGTCACGCCGCGCGAGGCAAGAAGGTCTAATGCGGCGGAGAACTCGGTCATTTCACGCTCCCAGCAATGCGGTTGGTCAACCCGCATCCCCAAGCCGAAAGATGCGATCTTCGATGCTCAAGATCGCAGAATAGGCGGCGTCGGGCGCGATGTCGATTTCGCCCGGCCAAGTGGGAACGCCATGCTCCAAATAAGCTTGCGCGAACTGCGCCGGCTCTGCGAGCGCCGCAAATACGCCCGCGTTCCCGGCTGACACCAGCACGGACATGTCAACCACGCCCTCGAGCCCGTCACGAAATCGAACGCGCAGGCGATGACCCGGGAGAACGTCGAGTTGCTGGACTCGCCACGGCGTACGCAACTCTACGGCAGCGGGGCGATTTTCGAGGGTCGATGATTCTTCACGCATAGGTCCCAGTTCCGCGTAAGTTCGGCTTGATGTTCCTGCGCCCACTCTAGCCCCAGCATACGCGCTCGCCCTCGATGAGGTCGAGCGTCCGAATATCGATCTTGGCCTCGTATTCGGCATACAAATCATGAAAATGAGGCGGCGGATGATCCGCCCAGTACATCTGGATGATATTGCCGTAGAAGGCGCTAAACGTCGGCATGAAGCCGCCCTGCCCGCCTCACTTCCCCAAATGCTCTGGGCCGAACGAATGCGGCAGCAATTCCTGCAGCGTGAAACTCGCCCGCACGCCGTCTTCCCCCGCGATATGAACGCGCGTCGTCGCGCTCGCAAATTCTCGAATGCGCTGGCGGCAGCCGCCACAGGGGGTGCAGAGACCTTCGCCGTCGCCGATAACGAGAATTTCCGAGATCTGCCGGCGTCCCGCCCTCGCCATATCGGCGATTGCGCCGGTTTCCGCGCAGGCGCCTTGGGGATAGGCGGCGTTCTCGACGTTGCAGCCGGAGAAAATCTCGCCCTCGGGCGTTCGTATCGCGGCGCCGACGCGAAAGTGCGAATAGGGCACATAGGCGTTGACCCACGCGGCCTTGGCGGCGTCGAACAATGCGTCGAGTTCAGCGCTCTTTGACATAAGGGACTCCTGCAGCTTTGGGCGGGATCGCCTTGCCGATGAATCCCGCCAGCAGCACGACCGTCAAGATATAGGGAAGCGACTGGATCGCCTGCACCGGCACCGTCCCGAAGCCGGGCAACACCACGCCCTGCATACGGATCGACAGCGCGTCGAGAAAGCCGAACAACAGGCAAGTCGCCAGCGCTGGCCACGGTCGCCATTTCGCGAACACGAGCGCGGCCAGCGCGATAAAGCCCTTGCCCGCGCTCATATGCGGCTGGAAATATGCGGCTTGCGCCAGCGAGAGATAGACGCCGGCGAGCCCTACCAGCACGCCGCAGATTATCACCGCCATATAGCGCAGCCCGCGCACCGATATGCCCGCCGTATCGACCGCCGCCGGGTTTTCGCCGACCGCGCGAAGGCGCAGACCAAATCGCGTCGAGTAAAGCGCCCAATAGGTCACGGGGACGATGAAGAAGGCGAAATAGGTGACGAGATCGTGGCCCGAGATCAGATGCCGATAGACCGTGCCAAGGAACGGCACGCCGCTCAGCGCTTCGACGAATGGCAGTTCGATCGGGTTGAACAGCGCTGAATTTGGCAATTGCGGCGTGCGTCCGCCCTGCGAATAGATCGCGTTGCCGATCAGTGCGGTGAGGCCGTCTGTCACCATGTTGATCGCGGTGCCCGAGACGATCTGGTTGGCGCGCTGATCGATCGAGGCGTAGCCGTGCACGAGCGACACGAAGATTGTCGCGATTACGCCGGCGAGTAATCCGGCCCAGGCGCTGCCGGTCACATCCGCGATCACAGCCGCCGCGAAGGCGCCTGTGAGCATTTTGCCCTCGAGGCCGATGTCGACGACGCCCGACCGCTCCGACCAGAGGCCGGCGAGGCAGGCGAGAATTAGCGGCACGCCGAGCCGGATGCCGGAGGCGAATACGACGACGAAGGCTTCGAACGTCTCCATGCGCCCTTCAGATCGGAGGTTGGCTGATACGGCGCGCCAGCAGCGTCGTCACAGGTCGGCGGAACATGTGCTCGAGCGCGCCCGCGAACAGCACGACCAAGCCCTGAATAACGATGATCATGTCGCGGCTGATCTTTGGCTTTTCGAACGCGAGTTCGGCGCCGCCCTGATAGAGCATGCCAAACAGGATCGCGGCGAGGATGATGCCGACGGGATGCGCGCGACCCATCAGCGCCACCGCGATTCCGACAAAGCCGAATCCGCCGGTGAATTCGAGAATCAGCCGATGTTCCTCGCCCATCAGCACATTGACGGCGAGGCCGCCCGCGAGCGCGCCGGAAAGCAGAGTTGTTATAATAGTGATGCGCGCGGGCGAGATGCCGCCATAGACCGCTGCGGTCGAATTGACGCCGACGGTGCGGATCTCATAGCCAAGCCGCGTGCGCCAGATCAGCACCCAAACGAAAACGCTCGCGG
>JAYTRP010000042.1:0-2357 GCA_043746145.1 Hyphomicrobiales bacterium
GATGACCGCGCACCCGGCTTGGCGTCCTTCGGTCGGTCCGGCGATAAAGGTCGATCCATTTGACCACTGTGGAGGGGCTGATTTTGAAAAGCCGCGCCGACGCGCGTCGGCTCATATTCTCTTTCTCCACCGCATCGATAACGAGATCACGCAGATCTTGGGAATAGGGTTTCCGCATTGCTCTGGCCTCCGAACCGCCAAAGCCTTGAATCAAAAAAGCGCGGCCTCGGGAATCCCTCCCCGATTCGTCCCAACATCAGGATGCTCTAGATGGATCAGTCGATGAGCTGATATGCGGGAACTGTCAGGAACTCCTCGAACGTTTTTGATAGCGACATCGTCGTGAACAGGTCGATAGCCTCGGAAAATCGTCCGCCACCGTAACGCGCTTCACCGAGGGCGATGCGGAGATTCGTCATCTCGTCTATCAGCATTGTTTGAAAGAGTTCCGGCGTTACCCGGCGACCATCGGCGAGCTTGGCGCCATGATGCATCCATTGCCAGATCTGCGCACGTGAAATTTCGGCGGTCGCGGCGTCTTCCATTAAATTGTAAAGAGGGACGGCGCCGCGTCCGCGCAGCCATGCCTCGATATACTGCACGCCTACACGGATGTTTTCGCGCAAGCCCGCCTCGCTGCGCTCACCCTCGTGGACCTTTAATAACTCTTCGACTCCAACAGCGACATCCTCGCGCATTTTGGTAAGCTGGTTGGCCTGTGGCATCAGCCGGTCAAACACTTCCATCGCTACAGGCACCAAGTCGGGATGCGCCACCCAAGTGCCATCATGGCCATTTGCGGCCTCACGTTCTTTGTCGATGCGCACTTTGGCGAAGGCCGCTTCGTTCGCGGCTGGATCCGCTTTTATGGGGATTTGCGCCGCCATGCCCCCCATCGCGAATGCGCCCCGCCTGTGGCAAGTTTTAATAAGCAATAAGGAATAGGCGTTCAGAAACGCTCCGCCCATCGTCATGAGCGCGCGATCCGGAGTTAGAAACTTATCGTTCCTCGCCAGCCGCTTGATGAACGAGAAAATGTAATCCCAACGACCGCAATTGAGACCAATTATGTGGTCCCGAAGTTCATATAAAATTTCGTCCATCTCGAATGCGGCGGGAAGAGTCTCAATCAAGACTGTTGCCTTAAACGTACCAATCGGAATACCTAACTGAGCTTCAGAAAATGAGAAAACCTCATTCCAGAGCCGTGCTTCCCCGTGGCTCTCGATTTTGGGTAGATAAAACGCCGGCGTCGAACCTTCAGCGATTTGCGCTCTCGCCGAATGAAATACATAGAGACCGAAATCAAACAGCGAACCGGAGGTGATTTCGCCATCGACGACTACGTGACGCTCGTCGAGATGCCAGCCGCGTGGACGCACCATCAATGCGGCTCGCTTGTTGCCCACTACATAGCGTTTTCCGGTTCGCGCATCGGTGAAGTCAATAGAGCCGGCCCAAAGATCCCGCAGATTTGCCTGCCCTTCAATCATATTCGCAAATACGGGTGAGGAGGCATCTTCAAAATCTGCCATAAAAACCTTAGCGCCGGAGTTCAGCGCGTTTACAATCATCTTTCGGTCCACCGGCCCTGTGATCTCGACGCGGCGGTCCTGCAGGTCGACAGGAATGGGCGAAACTTTCCAGTCGCCTTCGCGAATCGATTTCGTGCCGACAAGGAAATACGGCGTGGCCCCTGCATCGAAAGCCAGTTGGCGCTCGGCGCGAATAGACAAAAGTTCAAGCCGACGAGCATTGAAACGGAGGTGGAGATCGCCGATGAAAGTCAACGCCTCTGCGCTCAGTATTTCGGCAAGGCGGGGCGCGTTCTTGGCACGAACTTCAATGTGCGGCGGGGCCATATCGTCTCCAGATCTCACTCGTGCCCGGTTTTAAGGCAAATTCTGCAGGATGGGGAGCCCCTTCTTTGGCGATTGCATTTTCGAGCCCGTTGCGCCCACGCACTCAAGAATTTGGCGGGTTAGCGTCCCGTCATGCAGTGCGCTTGCGACAAGGACGCCGGCAGCGCCTGCTTGCGTTAAGGTCTCAAGGTCATAGGCATCGCGTAAACCCCCGGCCGCGTAAATCTCGCGAGCCCCGGCAATCGCCTTTACCGAGGCGATCCGGTCTAAATCCGGCCCCGCCCCGGCGCCAACCCTTGACAGCGTCATGACTATCAGTCGTTTTGGCCAAATCTCGGGATGCCGCCAGATCTCGCGCGGACCCAGGAAATTATCTCCACGGAAATCCAATGACAACAAAGCGTCTTGCTGCAAGTTCAACAGGGAGAGACCCCGTTGCGATTCGGTGCCCAGGACGATCTCGCCGAAAGGCTGTGCGGCTATGACAGCCGCAAC
>JAYTRP010000043.1:0-2350 GCA_043746145.1 Hyphomicrobiales bacterium
CAGAATGGCCTTCGCCTTTTCGGCCTCGATTTCGAAGCGGGGGTGCGAGCGGATGAACATGTTCATCAGCGCGCCCTCGCTCACATCAAGCCCGAACGCGTCGTAGAACAGACCGCGCAGCCGCTCGCAGGAAAGCGCCTGGAAGCCCTTGAGGTAGATCGCCAGCGCATGAATGCGCGGCCCGAAAGCGTCGTCGTCGCCACCGCAGGCGTTTCGCCCCGCCCGGACGAGAGTTCTTCCGTGTTTCCTTCTTGTCGGTCGAAGGCGGCTTCGACGACGTGCGCGAGTCCTTCTCGGGACGCTGGAGCGCAAGCACCAGTTCGATCAACTGCTCCTTGCTGAGCCGCTGCAAATCACCCCGACCCATCCCGCCATAGATTCAGAGATTGTCTGCCTTGGCAAGGGGGTGGGTAATTACCGGGGGAGTCCAAAACCTTCGAGGCAATACGCAGACCACCTTGAATTCGTGGACTCACGTACGTCTTTCCGGGTCGCTTGTTTTTATGTATTTCATATTCGTCCGTCACAATATTGGTCCAATCGAAAATCTTATTATATATGCCTCGAAGATATTGTCTATGTCGGCAGAACCGCTCAGTTGCGTTGTTTCGCTCGCCGGACCGGGTTTCCGCCCAAAAAACGGCCGCGCTAGCTGCCCTTGCGCCCCCTCCCCCTCCGCCCTAGGAAAAGCCGAACAACAATCTCGAGCGTGCAATGGCCAAGCAGAACGTGAAAAAAGTCGTCCTCGCCTATTCCGGCGGGCTCGACACTTCCATCATCCTCAAGTGGCTGCAAATCGAATATGGCTGCGAGGTCGTCACCTTCACCGCCGATCTTGGCCAGGGCGAGGAGCTGGCGCCGGCGAAGGCCAAAGCGGAGCTGCTGGGAATCAAGCCCGAAAACATCTTCATCGAAGACGTGCGCGAGGAATTTGTGCGCGATTTCGTGTTTCCGATGTTCCGCGCCAATGCGGTCTATGAGGGCCAATATCTGCTCGGCACCTCCATCGCCCGCCCGCTCATCGCCAAGCGCCTCGTCGAGATCGCGCGCGAGACGGGGGCGGACGCGGTTGCCCATGGCGCCACCGGCAAGGGCAACGATCAGGTGCGCTTCGAGCTTTCGGCCTATGCGCTCAACCCCGACATCAAGATCATAGCGCCTTGGCGGGAATGGGAGTTCGCCTCGCGCAACGCGCTGATCGCGTTCGCCGAAAAGCACCAGATACCCATCGCCAAGGACAAGCGTGGCGACGCCCCGTTCTCCACCGACGCCAACCTGCTGCACGTCTCCTCGGAAGGCAAGGTTCTGGAGGACCCTGCCGAGGAAACCCCGGCTTACGTCTATTCCCGCACCGTGGACCCGGAGTCCGCGCCCGACCACGCCACGATTATCGAGATCGGCTTCGAGAAGGGCGATCCCGTCTCGCTCGACGGGCAAAGGCTCAGCCCCGCCGCGATGCTGACCGCGCTCAACAGGATCGGCCATGACAACGGCGTCGGCCGGCTCGATCTGGTCGAGAACCGCTTCGTCGGCATGAAGTCGCGCGGCATGTACGAGACGCCCGGCGGCACGATCCTGCTCACCGCCCATCGCGCCATCGAATCGATCACGCTCGACCGCGGCGCGGCGCATCTCAAAGACGAGTTGATGCCGCGCTACGCCGAGATGATCTACAACGGCTTCTGGTTCGCGCCGGAGCGCGAGTTGCTGCAAGGGCCGATCGACAAGAGCCAAGACCTCGTGACCGGCAAAGTCCGGCTCAAGGTCTACAAGGGCTCCGCCTGGACGATTGGCCGCGAGAGCCCCTATTCGCTCTACGATCAGGACCTCGTAACCTTCGAGGAAGGCGCCGTCGCCTACGATCACAACGACGCCGGCGGCTTCATCAAGCTCAACGCGCTGCGGTTGAGGACGCTGGCTAAGCGTCGTCAGCGGGGGCGCTGAAGCCTTTCATCAGGCTGCGCCCCAGCAGCAGCCCGCCCAGCAACACGACGCCGACGCCGACCGCCCGAGGGCTGACCTTGCGGGCGTTACGCGCGGCGAGGCCGACAAGCGTCGGCCCGGCCAACAGCGCCACTTCGGCCAGCGCGTTGGTCCTGGGTTTGCGATAGCGTAGAAATACGCCGATTCCGCCGAAGATCAGCGCCACGACGACAAACAGCAGCGCTATCCACAGCTCCGGATATTGCGAGGCGTAGGTGATCGCGATCCAGTGGCGCAGCGCCACCAGCGCGAACACGAGAGCGAAGAGGAGGCTCGCCGCCGCCCCTGCATAAAGCGCGAACGCAGCGGCGCGCAACTTGGCCGTCTCGATGAGACGGCCCGCGAGAACGGTGACGAGCCCCCCGAG
>JAYTRP010000044.1:0-21514 GCA_043746145.1 Hyphomicrobiales bacterium
GTGCAGGGCGCGTCGACCATTACGCAGCAGGTCGCAAAAAATTTCCTGCTGACTGCCGATCGAACGTTCGAGCGCAAGGTGCGCGAAATCCTGTTGAGCCTGCGAATCGAGTCCGCTTATTCAAAGGACAAGATCCTCGAACTGTATCTCAACGAAATCTATCTCGGCCTCGGCAATTATGGCGTCGCTGCCGCTTCGTTGAACTACTTCAATAAATCCGTGCATGAACTGACAATCGCGGAAGTCGCCTACCTCGCTGCACTGCCAAAGGAGCCAAGCGCGCTCAATCCATTCCGCAACCACGATCGCGCCCTCGAGCGGCGCAATTACGTGATCGGACGCATGGCCGAAGATGGCTACATCACGCAGGAGCAATCAAAAGCTGCGCGTGCAGAGCCGTTGACCGTCAACCCGCGCGTGCTGACGCCTAACTCTATCGCCGCCGGTTATTTCGCCGAGGAAGTGCGGCGCGAATTGTCCGAGCGTTACGGCGAGAAGAAGCTCTATGAGGGCGGCCTCTCGGTCCACACGACCCTTGACCCCAAGATGCAGTTGCTGGCGCGAAAAGCGCTGGTTGACGGCCTCGTTCGCTACGACGAGGCGCACGGTTGGCACGGCACAGTCAAGTCGATGGATCTCGGCCAGGATTGGGGCGTCGCGCTCAGTGAAATCCCCGAATATAGCGATATTAAGCCGTGGCGGCTCGCCGTCGCGCTGGACGTTAGTGACTCCCAGATTCGCATCGGGCTGCAACCCGAACACGAGAAGTCCGGCGAACTGGGCCCAGATAGGTTGACGAGCGCTGTCAATCTCGCGGGCTTTCAATGGACAGGCCGTCGGCCAAAGGCGCTGGTGAAGCCGGGCGACGTCGTCTATGTCGAGCCGATGCCCGGCAAGGTGAGCGAGTATCGTTTGCGCCAGATTCCGGAGGTTTCCGGAGCCTGCGTGGCGATGGACCCGTTCACCGGCCGCGTGCTTGCGATGGTCGGCGGGTTCTCGTTCGACCAGTCTGAGTTCAACCGCGCCACCCAGGCGCAACGCCAGCCCGGCTCGTCCTTCAAGCCGTTCGTATACGCAGCCGCGCTCGACAACGGCTACACGCCGTCCTCGATCGTGCTCGACGAACCAATCACTATCGATCAGGGCAACGGCGAAACTTGGTCGCCGGAGAACTTTGAGGGCAAGTCAGGCGGCCCGCACACCTTGCGCTATGGCATCGAGCATTCGATCAACCAGATGACGGTGCGCCTCGCCCGCGATATCGGCATGCCGCTTGTGGTCGAATACGCCAAGAAGTTTGGCGTGTACGACAATTTGCCGCCCTATCTCTCGATGTCGCTGGGCGCTGGCGAAACCACCGTACTCAAGATGGTGACCGCCTATTCCATGTTCGACAATGGCGGGATGCCAATCAAGGCGACGCTGATCGATCGCATCCAGGATCGCTGGGGCAACACGATCTATCGCCATGACGAGCGTGTCTGCGAAGGCTGCGACGCAGCCAAATGGGACAATCAGGACGAGCCCAAGCTGATCGACAAGCGCAAGGATCCGCGCAACTGGGTGACTGACCCGCTGACCGCCTACCAGATCACTTCGATCATGGAGGGAGTAATTCAGCGCGGCACCGGCATCGCGATCAAGGAAGTCGGCAAGCATCTCGCGGGCAAGACTGGCACCACCAATGAAGCCAAGGATCTCTGGTTCGTCGGCTATTCCCCCAACCTCGCCTATGGCGTGTTCATGGGCTACGACAAGCCGCGCTCGCTTGGCGACAGCGCGCAGGCCGCGCTTTATACCGCGCCAATCTTCCGCGACTTTATGAAGATGGCCCTGAAAGACACGCCCGACACGCCATTCCGCGTGCCTGCCGGCATCAAGCTGGTCTCGGTTGACGTACACAGCGGCATGCGCGCGAGCGGCTCCGGCTCGATCATGGAGGCGTTCAAGCCCGGCACCGCGCCGCCCGACTACTTCGCGGGCGGAGGCGGCGGGGGTGGCAGTTCGGGGGCATCGGCGTCGTCTGATGTCGAGCGGCAGGTCGGGTCTGGAACCGGCGGGCTGTACTGACGGACCTGCGGCGCTGTTCGCGACTGGGCAGGGTAGGCAGTCATCCACAACGGAGATTGGCTGGTATGGACGCTACGCCTGAAGGCGGAAACCGACTGCCCGGCCTTATCGGCCTGGATCACGTCGGCCTCACCGTTCCAGATCTGGATGAGGCGACCGCATTCTTCGCCGGGGTGCTCGGCTGTCCCAAAGTGCTTACCTTTGGCCCGATAGCGGACGATCAAGGGTCGTTCATGAAAGATGCGCTGGGCGTCCACCCTCGTGCGCGGATCGAGCGAGTGGCGATGATCCGAACCGGCCGTGGCTCGAATATCGAACTGTTCGAATATTCTGCGCCCGACCAGCGGCGGCTCGACCAGAAAAACAGTGACGTCGGGGCTTTCCATCTTGGGCTTTACGTGCGCGACATCGCCGCAGCGAAAGCCTACCTCGACTCCAAGAACATTGAAACGCGGCTCGGGCCAATCCCGATCAACGACGGACTGATCGCCGGGCAGTCAATTCTCTATTTTCAGGCGCCGTGGGGCCTGCAACTCGAGGCGATCAGCTATCCCGAAGGCATGGCTTACGCCAAGGACGCGGAGGTTCTTCTCTGGGATCCGCGACAGGGCGGCTGAGCAATTCGCGCGGGCGCCCAGGCGCGGTATGCGCATTGCTTGGACCTTGATAAAAGACTATAGCGGCCGGCCTTAGCGCCAGACCCGCACAACCCGCGAGACCTTCGTTCATGCGAGCCGAAGCCCAATCACTGGTTCATGACATCGAGCAGTCCGTAGGACTGCTAAGGAGGCATCTTTGACGTTGAGACTGCGACGCGCCGCCTCGCCGAACTGAACGCAAAGTCCGAACGTCCCGACTTCTGGAACGACTCCAACGCCGCGCAAGCGCTTATGCGCGAGCGCACGGTGCTGGAGGATCGCATTGGTGCACTGTCCAAGTTCACGCGTGAGCTCGATGATTCGGTGACTTTGATCGAACTCGGCGAGGCCGAGAACGATTCCGAGACCGAGAACGAAGGGCTCGCGGCGTTGCGCGCGCTGAAAATAGAGGGCGAGCGCCGTCAACTCGAAGCCCTGCTCTCGGGCGAAGCGGACGCTAACGACGCTTACGTCGAAGTGCATTCCGGCGCAGGGGGAACCGAGAGCGCCGATTGGACACGCATGCTTTTGCGCATGTACATGCGCTGGGGCGAGCGTCGCGGCTATCAGGTTGAACTGATGGAAGAGACCGCCGGCGACGAGGCGGGCGTCAAGTCGGCCACCATCATGGTCAAGGGCCACAATTCGCATGGCTGGCTCAAAACCGAGTCGGGCGTGCATCGGCTTGTTCGTATTTCCCCGTTCGATTCCAATGCTAGGCGGCACACGAGCTTCGCGTCTGTCTGGGTCTATCCCGTGGTTGACGACCGCATCATCGTGGACATCGACGAAGGCGACTGCAAAATCGACACCTATCGCGCATCGGGGGCAGGCGGCCAGCACGTCAACAAGACCGAATCGGCCGTTCGCATTACGCATTTGCCGACCGGCATCGTCGTTGCCTGTCAGATGGAGCGCTCACAGCACAAGAACCGCGCCACCGCCTGGAATATGCTGCGCGCTCGGCTCTATGAGCGCGAGCTTGAAATTAAGGAGGCCGCAGCCACCGCGGACGCTGCCTCAAAGACGGAGATTGGCTGGGGACACCAGATCCGCTCCTACGTGTTGCAGCCCTATCAGATGGTGAAGGATCTACGCACCGGGCACGTCTCGGGCTCGCCGGCCGAAGTGCTCGACGGCGGGTTGGATGAATTCATGGAAGCCTCGCTCGCGCAGAAGCTTTCCGGCCGGACGGTGCAGGTGGACGACGTGGAGTAGGGGCGGCTCTGAGATCGCCGCCCCTCATTTGAGGACGACTGGCGACATCGACACCCCGGCCGCCGTGATGTAACTACCCTTCACATGAGTTGGAGCGGCAAGGACGGACCCGGCGAGCGCGATGCGCCGCGCGGCTATCACCACGGCAATCTGCGGGAAGCGCTGATCCGCGCCGCGCTAGAATTGATCGCGAGCAAGGGCGCGGCGGGGTTCACTTTCGCCGAGGCCGCGCGTGTTGCCGGCGTAAGCCCGGCCGCGCCTTACCGCCATTTTCGAGACCGCGACGAACTCATGGCCAGCGTGGCGCTACTCGGCTTCGAACAGTTCGAGGCGGCGCTGGCGCGAGCCTGGGACGAGGGACGTCCCGATGTTTTCACCGCGTTGGAGCGGCTCGGCAAAGCTTATCTTGAATTCGCGCGCACGCAGTCGGCATTCTACTCCGCGATGTTCGAATCTGGCGTTCCCGTTGGCGTCAGCCCTGAACTGCGGGCCGCCAGCGAACGCGCCTTTTCGGTGTTGCGCGGCGCCGCCGATAAAATCTGCGCCGCGATCCCCTCGGGCGTTCGCCCCCCCGCTCTAATGGTCGCCCTGCACATATGGGTCATGGCGCACGGGATCGCCTCGCTGTTTGGACGCGGTGATCGCGCGCAACGTGCGTTGCCGATGTCTCCGGAGGAACTCCTGGAAGCGGACATGCTGGTCTATTTGCGCGGGCTCGGGATCAGCGCGAAGCGGCCTTGAGCGTGAAACATGGGTTCGCGGCCTTCACGCTTGACAATCACGCGGGCCGATGTAAATGTTAATTACATTAACAAGGGAAAGGACGCGTCGTGGCAATCGTTCTAACGGTACTAGGGTTCATGTGGTGGTGGCCGCTCGGACTGCTCATTCTCGCCCTCATGTTTGTGCGAGGGAAGTTTGGTTGGCGACGCCACTTCTACGCAGGAGACGGACAGATGCTTGATCGAGAATTCGTAAGGGATCGCTGGGATCGCAAGATGGTCCGCATGCAGGAAAAGATGGATCGAATTCGCACCCGGATGAACGTCCCCAGGGGCGCTGCCGAGTGGTTCGGTGGAGCTTCGACCGGCAACCGCGCGTTCGACAATTATCGCATGGACACGCTGAAGCGGCTTGAAGACGAGCAGCGCGAATTCAAGGATTTTCTGGAGCGACTGCGGTTGGCGAAAGACCGCGCCGAGTTCGACCAGTTCATGAGCGATCGCCGCGAGCGCCCCTCCGAACCGACGCCGGTCGAACCGCGTAACTGAGGTTATCGCGCTTGAACCTTACGTCGCGGGCCGTCTATTCCATGGGTGACGGCCCGTGCTGCAGCAACGACGGAGAGGGCGCTTTTGGGAGCGCAAGACGGCGGTGGTCACGCCGTCGAAACCTCAGCCTAAAGCCTTTTCGAACCAATGGTGAGCGTAGGGATTATCATTGTACTTGGCTATTTCCACGTAGCCCCGATTGGCATACATCGCGCGCGCTTGCGTGAGGGCTTGGTTGGTGTCGAGGCGCAATCGCGCGAACCCGCGTTCGCGCGCAATAGCCTCCAGCCGCGTCACGATCCGCCCTGCTAAGCCGACGCCACGCGCGGCCGGCGCCACCCAGACGCGCTTGATCTCACCCGTCGCATCATCCAGACGTTTTAGGCCGCCGCAACCAACCGGCGAACCGTTGAGGCGGGCAAGCAAGAAGCAACCCGAAGGAGGTGAGAGGCCGTCGACAGCCGCCGAGGCGTCCGCGCTGGCTTTGAACCCCCCCTCGAAACGCGCCGCTAGTTCGGCGAAGTACTGATCGATGCACCAACGCGAGTCGGTTCCGTCAGGCGGTTCGAAGTCGATCGTAAAAGGCGACGGGTCGAGGGACACAACCCTCAGTCCACGCCCAGCGATTTCAGCTTACGGTGCAGCGCCGAGCGCTCCATTCCGATGAATTCAGCGGTGCGGGAGATATTGCCGCCGAATCGATTAATCTGCGCCACGAGATATTCGCGCTCGAACACTTCCCGCGCTTCGCGCAACGGAAGGCTCATCAGCTTTTCGCCCCCGACGCCGTTCGGGATCGCCGGCACGAGCGCGCCGATCTCGGAGGGCAGCATCGCTGCCGTGATTTCCGCATCCGGGTCGCCCGCGACAAGGATCATCAGGCGTTCGATATTGTTGCGCAACTGGCGGATATTTCCGGGCCAGTCGTGCGATTGCAGCACCGCCATGGCGTCGCCCGCGATCGGGCGCGGCGGCACGCCCATCGAGGCGGCGACCTGCTCCATGAAATATTCGATCAGTGCGGGAATGTCCTCACGCCGCTCGGCCAGCGAAGGCGAACGGATCGGCACGACGGACAGGCGGTGGAACAGGTCTTCGCGGAAATGCCCGTCGGTGATTGCCTGCGCAAGATCGCGGCTGGTCGACGAGACGATCCGCACGTCGACATGAACAGACGCCGAGCCGCCGACGCGGCGAAAACTCTGATCGACCAGTACGCGCAGGATCTTCGCCTGTGTCTCCGCGGGCATATCGGCGACTTCGTCGAGATAGAGCGTTCCGCCATGCGCCTCCTCCAACGCGCCAACGCGCTTGAGGCGCTCGGGTCCGGGCTCGACGCCGAACAACTCGCTTTCCATGCCTTCCGGCGTAATGGCGGGCGCGTTCACCACAACAAATGGCCCTGCTGCGCGCGCCGACTGTCGATGGATGAGGCGCGCTGCGAGTTCTTTGCCAGAGCCCGCAGGGCCAGAGATCAGCACCCGCGAATTGGCCGGCCCAACGCGCTCTATCAATCGTCGAAGGTTGGTGACTGCGGAGGACGCGCCGACCAGTTTCAGGTCGGCGCCCGCGCGGGAGCGCAATTCGCTGACTTCGCGCTTGAGCCGAGATGTTTCGAGCGCACGGTCGGCGACAAGGATCAGGCGGTCGGCCTTGAATGGCTTCTCGATGAAGTCATAGGCGCCGAGCTTGATAGCGGTGACCGCAGTCTCGATGTTGCCGTGGCCGGAGATCATCACGACCGGCACCATCTCGTGTTGCTGCTTCAAAATTTCTAGGAGCTGCAGACCGTCGAGCTTGGAGCCCTGCATCCAGATGTCGAGCAGCACCAGATGCGGCCTGCGTGAGGCGATCGCGGCGAGCGCCTCGTCGGAGTTGCGAGCGACCCGAGCGCTATGGCCCTCGTCTTCAAGGATGCCAGAGACGAGTTCGCGGATGTCGTCCTCGTCGTCGACGATCAGAATGTCAGCGGCCATGGTTCAACCTGTGGTTTCGCGTAACGGCGCGTTCGCGGGCGCTCCGACTAAAGCGCGTAGCGGCAGCGTCATGACGACATTGGCGCCTCGGCCACCGTCCGGGCGTTCCAACCCGTCGAGCAGTTCAATGCCGCCATGATGATCCTCGAACACCTTGGCCACGATCGGGAGGCCGAGGCCGGTGCCTTCCGCGCGCGTCGTTACATAGGGCTCCAGCAGCTTCTGCCGGTCTTGCGCAGGAAAACCCTTGCCGTTGTCGGCGACACTGATGCGCACCTTGCCCTCGCTATCCGCGGTGACCGTCACCACGATTTTGCCGGGAGAGGCGGGCGGAACGACCGCATCGATCCCCTCGCCGGCATTCTTGAGCACGTTGGTGAGCGCCTGGGAGACCAGCCTCCGGTCGAAATCGGTCATCAACGGCTCAGCGGGCAGGTCGTCCTCGAACACGAGGTCGGGCCGGCCGACTCGGGCGAGGAACAGCGACTGTCGAACGCAGTCGGAGATATCGTCCTGCGCGAGGCGCGCGCGCGGCATGCGGGCGAAGTTGGAGAACTCGTCCACCATCCGCTTGATGTCCTCGACCTGGCGCACGATCGTGTCGGTGCACTGGTCGAAAACGTCCTTGCCCTCGACAATATGCTTTCCATAGCGGCGCTTGAGGCGTTCGGCGGCGAGTTGGATGGGCGTGAGCGGGTTCTTGATCTCGTGCGCGATGCGTTGCGCGACATCGGCCCAGGCGGCGCTTCGCTGTGCTGAAACAAGATCCGTGATGTCGTCGAGAGTAATCACAACGCCTTGCTCGGGGCGTTTTGGATCGCCCGTGACGCGAACGTTGATGAGCCGCTCTCGCCCGGCCGCCGATAGCGTCGCCTGCGCCTGATGCATTCGCGCCCGGGAAGAACGCGCCTCGGCGAGGATCGGCTCCAGCGCGGGAAAAGCGTCGACGATGCGCCGACCGATCAACGATCCCGGCGCGCCCTGGAAAGCCAGCAGGCGCTCGGCGGCGGCGTTGCAGACCGCAATCGCCTCGTTCTTATCGACGCCGACCACGCCGGCCGGCACGCCCGCCAGCGCCGCCTCGATAAACGCGCGCCGCTCCTCGTTCAGCGCATTCGCCTCCATCAAGCTTTTCCGCTGCTGGCGCAGTTCACCTGTCATTTTGTTGAAAGTGTCGCCAAGATGGGCAAGGTCGCCTTCGGCTTTGCGTGTTGGCACCTGGACATAAAGATTGCCTGAGGCGACCGCGTCGGTGGCGCGGATCAACCGCCGGATTGGATTCACGAGCTGGTTGGCGAAGGTCAGGCCGATCCAGACCGCGGAGATTAGCAGCGTCAGCGACAGCATGATGAACACGGCGGCGAAGCCAAGCTCGATGTTGCGTCGGTGCGTCTCAAAGTTGGAAAACTGGGCGGTGACGTTCACCGCGTCGCGCGCGACCTGCTCGCCGATGGGATCGATTGCGCGTCCGGCGTAGAAATAGGTTTGCGGCAAGCCCTCGATCGGCCGCAGCGCGATAAACGCCTTGCCGCTCGACAACAACCCGCAGAAGGGTTGGCGCGCCATCGCGTCGGAGAAATCAGACGCCTGCGGTTTTGCAATCAGCGCTCTGTCGGAATTTGCCGCCGCGCTCTCCACGACGCCGTCGGTCGTCATGATCGCGGCGACGGAGAAGCTCAGCGCCCGCGCCCGGGCGTTCAGGTAGTTCTGGAACAGCGAAGGGTCTGACTTCAGCAGCGGCGCACTGCGGCCAAGGTCGCCCGCTGTCAGATCCGCATCGCGCAGCAACGACTGGCACTGTGACTCGCGATAGAGTTGCGAGGAGGCGCCGGATTCGTTGATGAAAGCGGAGACGTTCTGCATGAAGGCAGGGTTGATCGCCCACTCGACCGAGACGGTCGCGACGATCGCGGTCACGAGCGCGGGAATTGCGGCGACGAGCGAGAAAAGCGCCACGACACGCGTATGCAGCCGAGCCCCGGCCCGAGCCGCGCGCCGCGCCGTACGAAGTTTACCGACCTCCAGCGCGATCAGGGTCAGCAGAACTGCAACGACCAGGGCATCGCCGGCCAGCAGCAGGAGCACGACAAAGGTGGTTGGGATGATCGGCGTGAAGCCGGCGAAAATTACAAATGTCGCAAGCGATAGAGCCAGCGCGGCCGCGACCGCGATCGGGCCAAACCTCCGAGAGGCCCGGCTCTCCGGGGTGCTCTCGGCAAAAACGATTGGGGGCTCCGCGGACGCGGATGGAGGTAAAGACATCGATGCCGAATCAGCCTCCGCGCAGGGCGCATTTCTTGTGGCTATTCGGCAACTCTGTTGCGTAATTGCGACAAAAACGCGGCGGCCGCCTATTTGAGGCCGCGCAGTCCCTTCAGATCAAGGTCTCGGATCTTTTTGCGAAGCGTATTTCGGTTCAGGCCCAGAATCTCAGCCGCTTTGATTTGGTTGCCTCGGGTGGCGGAAAGCGTCGCCGCCAGCAGCGGCGCCTCCAATTCACGCAACACGCGATGGTAAAGCCCTGCCGGGGGCAGTGCATCTCCAAACGATCTGAACAGTTCCGCGACGTGGTGGTCGAGGCCAGCCGCGAAGCTCTCGCTTGCCGAGCCTTGCGGCGGGGCGTGCGGACGGCTGTAATCCGGGGCGCCCTGTGGTGAAGGCGCCAGTGATTGCATCGGACCCGCAAGACTCAACTCCACCTCGATGACGGAGTCGGTGATCATTTCCTGGGGATAAAGAGCCGAGAGTCGGCGCGTCAGGTTTTCGAGTTCGCGAATATTGCCAGGCCAAGCGTAGCGGCGCAGGCGGTCCATCGCGCCCGCTTCCAGCATCTTCGATGCCAGTCCTTCGCTCACATTTCGCTGGAAGAAATGGCGCACGAGGTCTGGAATGTCTTCCGTGCGCTCGCGCAAAGGAGGAAGGCGCAACGGCACGACGTTGAGGCGAAAGAACAAATCCTCGCGGAACTGACCCTGCTGGATCGCGTAGCGTAGTTCTTTGTTGGTTGCGGCGACGATCCGCACATTGGTCTTGATAGGCGTTCGGCCGCCAACGGTTGTGTATTCGCCTTGTTGCAATACGCGAAGAAGCCGCGTCTGCGCTTCCATCGGCATATCGCCAATTTCGTCGAGGAACAGCGTTCCGCCTTCCGCCTGTTCGAAGCGCCCGACCGAGCGTGCGCTAGCTCCAGTGAAGGCGCCCTTCTCGTGGCCGAATAATTCGCTTTCGATCAAGTCGCGGGGGATCGCGGCCATATTGATCGCGACGAACGGTCCGGTTTTGCGCTTGCCGTAGTCGTGCAGGGCGCGGGCGACCAGTTCCTTGCCGGTGCCCGATTCGCCCGAGATCATCACCGTCAAGTCGGTTTGCATCAGGCGGGCGAGCGACCGGAAGATGTCCTGCATCGCCGGCGAGCGGCCGACGAGCGGCATATTGTCGGTCGGCTCTTCCTCGGGCACGCTTTCACGGCGGCGCTTGGGTTCTGCGAGCGCCCGGCCAACGATCGAGACGAGTTCCTTCAGATCGAACGGTTTGGGCAAATATTCATAAGCGCCACGCTCGGACGCCTTGATCGCGGTCATGAACGTGTTTTGCGCGCTCATCACAATGATCGGCAGCTCTGGCCGCATGCGCTTGATGCGCGGCAGCAGCTCGAAAGCGTTATCGTCAGGCATCACTACGTCCGTGATGATGAGGTCGCCTTCGCCGGCCGCGACCCAGCGCCAAAGGCCAGCAACGGTTCCCGTCGTGCGCACTTCGTAGCCCGCCCGGGACAGCGCTTGGTTGAGTACGGTTCGGATCGCCGAGTCGTCGTCAGCGACGAGGATATGCCCGGAAGGCATTATTTCTGCTCCCTTGCGCAATAGGGGCGCCGGCCTAATTGATTCCAACGCGAACCTCGACTTTCGAACTTGACGCCCAGCCGCGGCGTCACGTCCGGAAGGACGTTTGCGCTACACGCTGCGTATCTATCGGCATGAGCACACGAAAGGTCGTTCTGCGCGGAAGGGATTCGCACTCGATCATTCCGCCATGATCGCCAATGACTTTCGCTACAAGTGCAAGACCCAGGCCAGACCCCGAAGATTTGGTGGTCACGAACGGATCAAACAGGTTCGCCGCTACCTCCGGCGAGATGCCGGAGCCATTGTCGCGAATGCAGATTTCGAGCGGCAAGCTCACAGGATCGACGCTCGACTGTGTTTTAAGACGCATGCCCGGTCGATAGGCAGTCGACATAAGGATATCGCCGTCAATGCTCTCGGTGCCGATCGCCTCGGCCGCGTTCTTCATCAAATTGAGGAACACTTGCACGAGCTGGTCGCGAGAGGCGAATACGTGGGGCAGGGACGGGTCATATTCTTCCTGGATACGTATGTGCCGGCCAAAGCCCGCCTGCGCGATACGCTTCACGCGATCGAGCACCGCGTGAATGTTGATACTTTCGCGGGGCGCCGGCCGCTCGTCGGAGAACGCCTGCATGCGGTCGACGAGCTTTACGATCCGGTCGGTTTCGTCGCAGATTAGCTGCGTCAGTGCACGATCGTCGTCGCTCGCAGACATTTCCAATAGTTGCGCGGCCCCACGAATACCCGACAGCGGGTTCTTGATCTCATGCGCCAGCATCGCCCCAAGTGCGGTCACAGAGCGGGCGGCGCTGCGATGGGTCATTTGCCTGTCCATTTTTTCGGCAATTGAGCGTTCTTGCAGCAGAAGCGTCACGCCGCCGCCGCTGGTCGGCAAGGGAGCGACATAGGCGTCAACCAAACGCCCGGGACCGCCACGCGGCGTCGAAATGTCGAGCCGGTAGCCGTTGACGGTCGATTGTGAGGCCATCGCGTCGGCCACAAGTTCGAACACAGGCGAACCGAACGGCAGCAGGTCTTCCAGGCGCGAGCGCGTCAGCATCGAGCGCCCCATCTGGAAGAAAGTCTCCGCCGCCGTGTTGACCTCGATGATGGCTCCGGTCGCGTGGATGGCGAGCACGGGCTGCGGCAAGGCGTTGAGCAAGCGCAGCGGGTCCGGGCGGGCCCCAGGCTGCAAGAGGCGCGTTTGACGGTTTATCATGCCGCGTTCCTCAATTCGTCCTCTTCATGCGCGCGGGCCAGCAGCCGCGCCGCTTCCTCGGCATCATTGGTGGTGACAAGCGCGCGGCGCAGGCCATCGCTCGCGCCGCAAGCGACGGCGTAGGCGGAGAGGTGCTTTCGAGCATGGCGCAGTCCGCCGGAGACGCCCATGCGCGTTAGCAAAGACTCGAGATGGGCGAGCGCATCGTCGCGCCGCTCCGCAAGTGTTGGCGCCACCACCGGGCCCCCGTCGGCAAGCGCGCGGGCAATCGCGCCAACGAGCCAGGGCGCGCCAACCGCCGCCCGTCCGATCATGACCGCGCTCGCCTTCGAAGCCGCGAGCATGGCCTGAGCGTCCGCTAGCGTCCGGCAGTCGCCGTTAACGACGACGGGGATTTTCACAGCTTCCACAACGTCGCGCACCGCGCGCCAGTCCGCGGCGCCTTGATAGAACTGGCAGCGCGTGCGCCCGTGAACGGTCACGAGCGCTACGCCCTCGGCCTCCGCTCTACGCGCAAGTTCTGCGGCATTATGCCGCTCATCGTCCCAGCCGAGCCGTGTTTTCAACGTCACTGGAACCGACACTGCGCCCTTAACTGCGGCGATCAAGCGTTGTGCGGCGTCCAGATCGCGCATCAGCGCGCTTCCCGCCAGATTGCCGGAAACCCTCCGGGCAGGGCAGCCCATATTGATGTCGATGATCTCGGCGCCGCCCGCCTCGATCGCGCGCGCGGTTCTCGCCATAGCGGCGGGATCGGCGCCGACGAGCTGAACCGCATTTGGCCCGACGCCGTCGCGGTCCGCGCGGGCGTGACATTCCTGGTTTCCCGCCAGAAAATGGGTCGAAGCCACCATTTCAGAAAACGTCAACGCCGCGCCGCGTCGCGCTGCAACAGCGCGCATTCCCGGGTCAGTCACCCCGACCATAGGCGCAAGCAGCGCTCGCCCCTTTAATTGCAAATGTCCAATCCGGGGGGCAAGCGGGTCGACGCTGCCTATTCTTTGGGCGAGAAGCATACTGCATAGATTATATGCAATTCGTAATTTCTGCAAGGCGCGGCGCTGCTCAGTTCTAGCCCGCTCAGCTCGAACGTTGTCCACAACCCGCCGTTATGTTATCAGTGTTATCATTAGGTAAGGAGCGGCTTTTGATTCTTTCCCCGCTTATGAGCGCCTCGCCGCTAATTCAGGCGCACGCCTATTTCGCCTTTGCCGCGCTCGCGCTAGGCGCTGCGCAATTTGTTCTGCCAAAAGGCGACATCGCGCATCGCGCAATGGGCTGGACGTGGACGCTGCTGATGCTTGGCGTTGTAGGCACATCCTTTTTTATCCATACAATCCGAAGTTGGGGACCTTTTAGCCCGATCCACCTCCTTTCCTTGCTTACGCTCGTGGCTGTCCCAGCCGCCATATACGCGGCCCGTCGTCGTCTACTGGTCGCTCACCGGATGGCGATGATGCAGATTTATGGGTTGGCGCTCGTGCTGACGGGGCTGTTTACGCTATGGCCCGGGCGAATCATGCACAAAGTGGTTTTTGGGTCTTGAGCTTCGTACGGGCTGCAAGACGGAACCGGACGAGCGCCAGACGAATTGCTGCGACGCGGCGACTGTTGTTGCCGTTTTCTCCGAGTTGTGGCATGAGGCGGCGTATCCCGAACCCCCAAGACGGAAAGCGATGTCCTTTTTAAACACGAATACCTTCCAAGACCGCCAAGCCGCTGCAGCCAAGGCCCGCAAGGATATGGCGGAAAAGTTCCTGGCTCGTCCGAAATACGATCCCAATGATCCCGCCATTCAGGAGCGAGAGGCCCAGCGCCGCGCGATTCTGGAAGCTCGTGAAATTCGCGACATTGAGCGAGCGAAACGCAAAGTAGAAGCAGAAGCCGCCGAGGCCGCACGTAAGGCTGACGAGGAAATCGCTCGGCTCGAAGAGATACGTCTCGGAGAAGTCAGCCGTGCTCAGACCGAAGCAGCGAGTCGCGAAGAGACGGATCGTCTTGAATTCGAGAAGAAGCTCGAGCGCGACGCCCGTTACGCCGCGCGTAAGGAACGAAAGAAAAAGAAACTCAGCGTAGCCGAACGCTGGGGCCGATAAACACGACCTCGCCTTTCGAGCACGCATAGAAGGGGCGGGCGGACTCGAAAGGCAAGGAATGAAGCTTCAACCTCTTCGCGTGGGCGTCGCCGGCATTGGCACCGTGGGCGCATCGCTAACTAAACTGCTGCATCGGCGTCGCGACGATCTTCGCGCGCGAAGCGGCCGCGATGTCGTCATCACTACATATTCCGCGAAAACCGCTGGAAATCGTGGCTTGCCGCTTGGCGAGGCGGTCTATTTCGCTGACGCTATCGAACTAGCCTCACACGGCGAGATTGATCTTTTCGTTGAGTTGATCGGCGGCACCGACGGCGTCGCTTATGAGGCCGTTGTCGCCGCCTTGTCGCGCAACATTCCCGTCGTCACTGCCAATAAGGCGATGCTTGCCGCGCACGGCGTGGCGCTCGCGACACTGGCGGAAAGCCGCGGCGTGGCGCTCGCTTACGAGGCTGCAGTCGGAGGCGGCGTCCCGATCATCAAGACATTGCGCGAGGGCCTCGCGGGGAACTCGGTTCGACGTGTCTCCGGTATCCTGAACGGGACTTGCAACTACATCCTGTCGCGAATGGAAACGGAGAAGACGCCGTTCGCAGTTTGCTTGGCGGAAGCGCAACGGCTTGGTTACGCCGAGGCGGATCCGACATTCGATGTTGGCGGGTTTGACACCGCACATAAATTGTCGATCCTCGCCTCGATCGCTTTCGGCTGCAAAATCGACTTGGGCGCTGTCTCGGTGGAGGGTATCCAGTCAATCACGCTCGCCGATCTCACGGCGGCCGATGAACTCGGATTTCGAATCAAGCTGCTTGGAGTCGCGCAGCGCACGGATCATGGCGTTGAGCAGCGCGTTCATCCGACGATGGTCGCGAAGTCCGCCCCGCTCGCCCAGACTATGGGCGTTCTCAACGCGGTCACGATTGACGGCGACGCGGTGGGTTCACTGACTCTGGTCGGCGCGGGCGCTGGAGGCGACGCAACCGCGTCCGCAGTCGCAGCCGATATTGTGGATATAGCGCGAGGCTTCTCCGCTCCTGTGTTCGGTCGCCCGGTTGGCGAACTCATCAATGTCGAGCGGGCTTCGCTGCAACGACACGAGGGAGGCTATTACGTACGTCTCTCAGTGATTGACCGCGCCGGCGCTATGGCGACGATCGCTACGCGAATGGCGGAGCGCAAAATATCGCTTGAGGGCATTATGCAAAAGCGCCCGGCCAAGGAGACGGCGACCGATGCCTCAGTCGTGTTGATCACCTACGCCACAACCGAGGCCTCGATCCTTGAGGCTTTGACGCTTGCTGTTAGCGATGGCGTGGTGCGAGAGGCGCCCCAAGTCATTCGTATCGAGCGCCCCTGAAGGCATCCCTATCGAGTAGCCTTAGCGGCTTAGAAATCTTCCAGCTCTTCATGGACGACTGCATCAAGATATTCGGAGATCTAGGTAATTAGACCATCGCGAAATCGTAGGAACATGATGGTGTCGAACTGGTAGGGGCGCCCAGAACCACGATTTCGACCTGTCGCCGTACGGTGAAGAACGACCCTGTCACCATCGATAATCAACTCGTGGATTTCGGAATCCACGTTCTGGTAGTTCATATTCAGGCGCTTAAACTCGCGGATCACAGCGGCGTTGCCAACGATCGGCCGCGGGAATGCTGTCGATGACCATTTTCCTCGATTTTGACAAACAACGTCGACAGAAAAAAATTCCGCAAGGGCCTCCACGGCTCCGACGGCCTTGAACTCCAGTAGAGACCGGACGCGGTGCTCGATCATCTCCCGATCCAGGTCGCCCAATCGGCGCAACGTTTCCACAGTTTGCACCAGCGTCTCCCAAATCGGTTACTTGCGCGACGTTTGCGACGATCGAGCCATTATCGTCACAATTGCGTGATGTGCGCAAGTAAGTTGGAGTTACTTTGGATCGAGCAAGCCAAAAAAACTGACGGTTGCTACAGCAAAAAGTGAAAGTAGCCATTCCGCTAGGGTCATCGTCCGCAAAGCAGTGTCGGCGAACGAACACTTTCGCAACCTTGGAATCAGAAAGTAGCGGTTTGCGATAGCGATCGAGACCATAACTGCAAAGATGATGATCTTTGCGCCCAATATGGCGCGATATTTGCTATTGATAGGCCAAGGAACGGCGCCAGTCGTCAGCGCGAGATTCACGACGCCGGTGACGAAGATTAACGGTGTGGTGAAGTGGCCGGCGAATGAAAAGCGCATCATGGCGGCGAGCGCGCCGGACCGGGTCTCCGAGGAGCCGGCGAGTTGCAGGCACACAAAGAATGGCAACAAGCCTCCAATCCAAGAGGCAGTAAGCAGCAGGTGACAAGCGTCATTGGCGAGATGCACGACGCCGAGCGAGCCATCCTGCATGGCGGCATGGCCAGTGAGACTGAGCGACGCCAGCGCGAGAGTGGAGAGCGCTAGTCCGCTCGCGCTGCAGCCCCGCTGCAGGACGCACAAGGCGGCGAGAGCGACGAGCAGCGTGACGCGCATGGCCCACACATGCCCGAACTCAGTTCCGGTCAGCACAGCGAGAGCAGCGCTCGCATTCAGTTCCTCGTCCCCGCTTATCGACCAGGCGACGAGCGCGAACCAAGCCATTGCGCTCGTCAGCGCGAGCAGGGCGAGTGGGACGGCGAAGGGCGCGAAGCGACCACGCAGATCGCGCCGACTTGGCGCCGGCGTCAGCGCCTCGATGTAGAGAATCGTCCCGAACAGCAGCATCGTCGAGGCGAAATGAGTGAACCGGCAGAGCGCGAGCGCGAAGTCGACGCTACTCGCCATATGACGACAGCTACATTTTCATGCCTTTCATGTCGACATCCGGCGCGCTCGCGCCAATGCCCTGCACGGCGAATTCAACGGCAACCGGTCCAGCGTGTTCGAATTTTAGCGTCGCCTTGAGTGTCGCGCCCTTGTCGAGCGCGTGCTTTAAATGAACGAACATCAGATGATTTCCGCTGGGCGCCAACGTCACCGAGCCATGCGGCGGCACTGTGAGTCCGTCCGTCAATTCGCGCATTTTCATCACGCCGCCGGCCATGCTCATCGTGTGCACTTCAACATCGCCGACATCAGCGGACCCGCCGGTCAACCGATCCGGCGTCTCGCCATTGTTGTGGATCGTCAAATAGCCGACGCCGACTTCGGCGCCCTTGGGCGTGGCGCGCGACCACGGATGATCAATAACAATGTCGCCGCTCTTGAACTGCGCGCTGGCGGAAGCGGCGGCGAGCGAGAGGGCGAGCGTTAGGGGCAGAGTGAGTCTCATGAATGGGATACTCCGAGGATAATGGTCAGGTCGGCGCTGCGGTCTGGCGTCATTTGACGGTAAAATCGAATGAGCCTTGGGTGTGGTGCGTGTCGACCGACACCGCGCGCCATTTGACCGTGTAAATTCCCGGCGGCAGCGCCTTGCCGATGTTAGCGATCAGCGCCTTGTTGTCGCCGGCAGCGACGTGGGGCGTCCCAAGCGGTTGCGCCGCGCCCTGCGAGGTGAGCGTCACACTACAAAACTTGGGCTCGACGCCTTCGGAGAAGGTCAGGCGAATCTCACTCGGCGCCGAAACCGTTCCGCCGACCGGGGGCAGGGCGCTTTCGAGCTGTGCGTGCGCGAAAGCGGCGGAGGCGGCAAGCGTAAAGATCAGAATTGCACCGATGCGGGCAAACAGCATTCTCATGACTTAGCTCCGAAGATCGGTTTGCCAATCGTGTTGGGGAAGATGTCGTCTAGGAAGAAGTGCAGTTCGCCTACCGCGCCCGTTCCATGTCTGCCGGAAATGTCGAATTCTTCCGCTTCGTGGCCATTGTGCGGGAGATAGCCGACGGTCGGAAGCGCGAGCTCATCACTAACGCCGGGATCGTCAATTCCAAGCGTGGCGGGGAAAATGCGCGATCCGCATACCGCGCGCGCAATGGCGGACGAAGCGGTGAGCGATCCAGCAACGGCTGCGATCGCGCCCGCAAAGGCGCGTAAGTTCATAGTAGACATGGCAAACCCTATGAGAATGACGGGAGAGACTGAGCGCGCCAGGGCGCGCCGGTTTCGACAGTCAGACTTGAGCGGGCGGCCCGCGCGGTTGGGCGGCGACACGCCAGCGCGCGTTGTAAGCAAGGGCAGTAGATTCAGGCTCGAGGAAATCAGCGACAATGGCCAGGCGCTGGGGTTCCGCGGCTGGAGTGGGTAGGACCGCGGCTAACGCGCCCGCGCCGGCCTGACAGAGTGGACAATGACAGTCGTCGGTCTGATTGATCGGCCCCGGCGTCGGACTGCGATTATCCTCCTGGACGCATAACGCCGCCAAGTCGCCAAACGTCGCTTTAAGTTCGACGGCGGCCCGCTCAATTGGGTCCGTGGGACCCATAGGGTGCATGGGAAGAGCAAGGGTCTGCGAAAAGAACGCGAGTAGCGCTAGGACGAGGCCTAGACGGTTTCGCCATAGTTGGCGCGCCGCATTTTCGCGGAGCCGTTCGCGTCCTGATCGCTGACCCCGGCCGCGCAGCGCACTCTCCAGTAATCCACCTGCGATTAGCGTCACGACCACGAACAAGTCAACGGCGGTCACGCTTGAAAACATTCTAGTTGATATATATTGTAGACTGATGGAAAAGGGTGCTCGACGCCAAGCCTGAAAGGCTACCCCGTGCTGTCTTTTATAGACCCGCTCTATTCCCTCTCCGGTCTGGTGGTAGGTCTGCTTGTCGGATTCACTGGTGTTGGCGGCGGATCGTTAATGACGCCGCTCCTTGTGCTTGTTTTTGGAATTCACCCGGCCACGGCGGTCGGCACCGATTTGCTTTATGCGGGGCTTACCAAGATCAGCGGATCGATCGTGCACGGGCTTAATGGCTCGGTCGACTGGCGCATCACACGGCGTCTCGCCTATGGCAGCGCGCCCGCCGCCGCGCTAACACTGCTCGCGCTCTCCCACTTTGGCGCGGACACGAAATCAACGACGCAGCTCATTTCCACGGTCCTGGGTTTCGCCCTAATCTTGACCGCCTTGACGCTGCTGTTTCGCAGATGGTTGCTCGCCAAGGTCGCGCAAACCCTTGCCAAGCTCGACGACCGGCAGATTGGCTGGATGACTACCGGGCTTGGCGTGGTGCTTGGCGTGTTGGTTTCCATTTCCTCCGTTGGCGCTGGCGCGATCGGCGTGACCGCACTGATCATGCTCTACCCCAAGATGCCAACCGTGCGGATTGTCGGCTCTGACATCGCCCATGCTGTGCCGCTGACCCTGATTGCCGGAGCTGGCCACTGGTGGATCGGTTCGGTCGATACGCATCTACTGATTTCGCTGCTGATCGGCTCAATCCCAGGCATTGCGATCGGCAGCCATTTCGCATCGCGCGTCCCCGATAGCGTGCTGCGCCCGTTGCTGGCCGGCACTTTGGCCCTCGTTGGCGGCCGCCTCGCGTTCTGATCTCTGGCTAGCCGGCGGTCACCCCGAATCGCCGCTCGAAGGTGCGCCTTAGCGCCGCGTCCGCCTCGGCGAGCGTCACTCGCAAACCAAGATCCCTGAGGCTAGTCACGCCGTAGTGTGACTGCGCTATGCCGCAGGGCACGATGCCGGAGAAGTCCGCGAGTTCCGGCGCTACGTTGAGCGACACGCCGTGGAAGGTCGCCCAGCGCCGCACGCGCACTCCAATCGCGGCAATCTTGTCCTCGGCAGGCGTTCCGTCGACGCCTGTAGGTTTGTCAGGCCGCGCGACCCAGACTCCGACCCGGTCCGCTCGGGTTTCGCCCCGCACCCCAAAAGCGGCGAGAGTGTCGATCAACCAAGCCTCGAGTGAGCCGACGAACGCGCGCACGTCTGGGCGGCGGCGCTTCAGGTCGAGCATCACATAGGCGACCCGTTGGCCAGGGCCATGGTAGGTGTATTGTCCACCCCGTCCCGTGCGAAATACCGGGAAACGCGCGTCGACGAGATCGCTTTCCTTTGCGCTCGTTCCGGCGGTGTAAATCGGGGGATGTTCGATCAGCCAGACTCGTTCCGGCGCCGCTTGCAGGGCGATGGCGTCTGCGCGAGCCTCCATGGCTGCGACCGCCTCGGGATAAGCGACGAGACCCGGCGCGATTACCCACTCAACCGGCGGCGATCCCGGGATGGGCATGAAGAGACTGTCTTGAGCAATGCGCGGCGAGGTCAAGAGCGCCCCATGCCGCTAGCGCCTTTACGAGCAAAATTTTTATACACGTTTTTTCGGCTCCGTTCCGCCTTGACGAAATGTGATTAATAATCGATTCCAAAGGTAACAATCACGGTCGCGTGAACAGCGCCGGGAAGGGCGCATGCCTTCAGCAGCCTCCAAAGCATATAGCCGGTGCGCGCGCCTGTCCCTAGGCGCCGTAGGGGCTATAATCGCGCTAATAGGCCATGCGTTCGCAGGCGCCTGGACTGAGCCGGCGGGTCAGGGTCAGATCATTGAAACTCTGTCTGGCTGGATGGGCGACGGTGCTCCCTATGGTGGGCAGCGAGCCACTAGGGAAAGCCGCGTCGAGGCGCAAACCTACGCCGATTATGGGCTCTATGATCGGCTGACGTTGTTTGGCGAGATCTCACCCGAACGCTACACGCTTAGTGCGCCCGGCGCCGATCGCTTCATCGGGCTGGACTATTCCGGCGCAGGCGTACGGGCCAAAATTTGGTCAAATGACGCCTGGGTATTCTCGCTGGAAGCGTCGGCGTATGTCTCCAGCGCGCGCGACGCCGGGAAGTCTGCGCAGGCGGGGAACACGGGCGGGGAGGGTGAACTGCGCGGCTTGGCCGGCCACAATCTTGAGTTTTGGGGCGCTCCGGCCTTTGTCGACGCGGAATTCAGTTATCGGCTTCGCACTGCGGGTCCGCCGGACGAATTTCATGGCGACGTTACGCTCGGAATAAAATGGCCAGCGCGCTGGATGGGGCTGGTCCAGGTGTTCAACACGGTGTCGAACGGCGCCGGAGCGCCGGGCTATCTCGCCTGGCAATCGCATACCACTCAACTGAGCATCGTCTACGCGTTCAACGACTATTGGTCCGTCCAGGTCGGCGGCTTTGCAACCTTCGTGACCGTCAACACCAACACCGAGCGCGGCGTTCTCGTCGCGATGTGGCGAAGGTTCTGAAATGGGCAGGCCGCGCGGGCCTTTATCGCGATCTGGCGGATTGCGAAATTTAACT
>JAYTRP010000045.1:0-7399 GCA_043746145.1 Hyphomicrobiales bacterium
TAGAAGCAAAAGTCGATTTTCTTTGGTTGTTTAGCATGACTTCGATTTTCGTCCGCGATCTGTTAGAGCGGTTCACGACCGTGTTGAATCGCTCAAGAACATTGAGGACCTCGCCTCTAGTATCAATTTTTTTGTCAATTAAGGTTATGCAATCTTCACGATCCGCATCCCCTCGACTTCGTGGACGATGGGAAAGCCTTTCCATCGCTCGATGTCGTGCAGAACGACCAACCGGCTGAGATCCCCGCCGAGTTCATCGTTCATTCGGTCAATCGTCTTCAACTGTTCCCAAACGCTTCCAACTGCGTTGTTGAGCGGGACATAGACGCCATCGTTATTGTGGCCGGTGAACTGGCGCCGCGAATAGACGCAATCGCCCGAAATCATCCACCGACCGCTGGACGAGTCGAGCAGGATGAACTGCTGGCCAATCGTGTGGCCGCTACCCAGGCGCACATGAATTCCCGGCAACACATTATTCTTGTCGCCGTCGATCAAACTGACGCGATGCGCAATCGACGCATCGAGCGCGGTGCGCAAATTGTCAGGGTCGATAATCGCCGTCAGATGTCCAAATCGTTTCGGCAGCGCAATCGCTTCATACCAGGACAGCAACTCGCTCTTCTGAATATAAATATGCGCGTTGGGAAATTCTGCTATCGACCCCATGTGGTCGAAGTGGGCGTGGGTGATAAAGACGTCGGTCACGTCGTCGGCGTGGACTCCCATCTCCGCAAGCATTCTAAGCGGCGAAATCCAGGTAGGAATCCCGAATTTGCGGGCGAAACTGGTATCGCATTCGTCTTGCATGAACCCGGTGTCAATTAGCGTTATGCGCTCTTCGTGTCGCGCCAGAATGAAGGAGAATGGTAGGTCCATTACGCCTTCCGGATACATCCCGCTTATCAGATCCACCCAGGGCTGATTCTTCGAACGCGCAAACTCCATAACGAAGATTTCCCAGATTGCGGGCTCCGGCATCGCTTCACTCCTCAACTTTCCGCCAACATTCGGCCGAGGCTCGAAAGCCCCACGGCAATGATCAGGATGGCCCCTTGAAATATGTATTGCGAGAAGGTCGGCGCGCCGAAAATGTTGAGACCATTGAAGCCGAACACGATGATCAATGTGCCGATGAAAGTGCCAAAGACGTGAAATTCTCCATCCCGCAGCGTTGCTGAACCCAGGAACACCGCCGCGAAGGCCGTCAGTAGATAGGAATCCGCGGCGCTGGTTGTTCCGCTGCCCAGACGTGCCGCGAGCAATATACCGGTTAACGCAGCGCATACCCCCGATATGACGAAGCCGAAGATTTTGATCCGGTCTACGTTCACGCCAGCGAGCCGCGCCGCCGCGGGATTCCCGCCGACCGCCTGAATTTCCTGGCCAATCGGCGTCCTCTCGACGAGCACCCAAAGTCCTGCCATCACCAGCGCCATGACGATGATGGGATTGGGAATTCCCAACAGCCACCGACCGAGCGACAATTGCAGGAATGCCTCGGGGACACCCGCCACGATCGGAGCGCCGGCGGAATAGGCGAAGGCCAATCCGACGATAATCGTGCCGACGCCCAAGGTGGCTATGACCGAATTGACCTTCAGTTTAGTAACGATCAGCCCGTTCACCGCGCCGACAAGGGCACCGAGCGCCAGGACTACGACAATCGCGATGGCAATCGGCAACTTTGTCTGAACGATCAGACCCGTCACCAGCACTCCGTGCAGGCTGGCGGCGTATCCCACCGAAAGATCGAGCTCTCCAACCACGACCGCAAGCGTCAGGCCGCCTGCGATGATCATCGCCAGCGAGGCTTGATTGAGCACATTGACAAAATTACTGTAAGTCGGAAACGCATCCGGCGAAAGCAGGGAAAATGCGCCAATCATCAACAACAGGCCGAGGATGGTCGCATAGCGCGCGAACACGCCCAGGCCGACTTTGACGGCGGGGGACAACCGCCTTGCAGAAAGAGACATTTCTCTCATGAAAGCGCCGACTCCGCTGGTTCGGCGTAGCTCGCCGCAATGATGGCGCTGCGCGTGACCGCCTCGCCGCCAAGTTCTTTCACGATCCGGCCCTCGGCCATGACCAATACGCGGTCGCAGAGATCAGGCAATTCCTCAGGATCGGAGGAAATCACCAACACCGCCATGCCGCGGGCCGCAAGCTCGCGCACCAGCCGATGAATCTCAGCTCGCGCGCCGATGTCGACGCCGCGGGTCGGCTCATCGAGGATCAGAACTTTCGGAGCAGACCTCAGCCAACGGCCGATCACGACTTTCTGCTGATTGCCCCCGCTAAGCCGCGCTACTGCAGTTTCGATGCTTGGGGTCTTTATTGAAAGATCGCGGATCGTTTGCTCGGTCATCGCTTTGCGCCGCCGACCGCTCAGGAACGGAAACAAGGGACTGACGACGAGAGAGCGAAAATTGGCGAGACCGAGATTGAACGCCACGCTTTTTGTCAAAACCAATCCTTCCGCCCGACGCTCTTCTGGAACAAACCCAAGGCCGGCCCTTACAGCAGCGGATGGGTTCGATGGGAGAAATCGGCTCCCCTCAAGCATCATAGTCCCACTGTCGAGCGGATCAGCGCCGTAGAGCAAACGGGCGAGTTCGCTACGCCCGGCTCCGACCAGGCCGCCCAATCCCAGCACTTCGCCCTTCGCAAGATCGAAGCTGACATCCCTGACCTTGGGCGCCCGACAAAGCCCGCTGACTGACAAGACGACGCGCCCGCGTGCGTCTGGAAGCGCTTCCTTCCGCACGCTCTCGACCGCGCGGCCGACGATCGCCTTCACCAGCGATCGGCGCTCTAGCGCGTCACCCGCGAGTTCAGCCACCGACTGGCCGTCGCGGAACACCGTGACTCGCTGACACAACGTGAGAATCTCGTCGAGCCGATGCGATACGTACAGTACCGCGACGCCCGACTTTTGAAGGTCGCGAATGATAGCGAACAGGCGTTCGCTGTCTGCGGCCGATAACGCTGCCGTAGGTTCGTCCATCACGATGAGGCGCGCCTGTCGAACCAGCGCCCGCGTGATGTTGATCAGCCAATTCTCGGCGGTCGACAATCCTTTCACACCCGCGTTCAGCGACGCCTTGACGCCAACCCGTTCCGCGATCGGTCCAACCTCTCTGGCGATAGCGGGCCAGTCAACCAAGCCGAATCGGGTCCGCTTGGGCAACCCGAGCATGATGTTCTCGATCACCGTCATGCCGGGAATGAACGCGAGTTCCTGATGAATGAAGCTCATGCCCAGGTCGTTTGCACGGTGCGGACTGGCAGCGACATATGGCGCGCCGTCGATACGAAGCTCGCCAGCGTCAGGTTGAATAAGGCCCGCAAGGATACGAATGAAAGTCGACTTGCCGGCGCCATTCGCTCCGACAAGTCCGTGCACCTCTCCCCGCAGAATTGACAGTGACGCGCTTTTCAGAGCCTGCTCTCCGCCAAATGACTTCTGCAGGCCTTTGGCGGAAACGAACGGCGCCGCGTGAAGGGCGCTAGTGTCTTTGACGAAAGCGTTCATGCGCCCTTACGCCGGGTTCACTTCAAGGCGGCGGGATGTTCGGCGGTGAACTTGTCGATACTGTCCGACGTCACCAGGATCGCGGGGACTTCGACGGCCTTTGGCGACCAACTCGCACCCGCTTTCGCGATCTCCGGCAGCAATTTGATCATATTCACGCCTTCCGTATAACTGTCCTGCCAGGCAGTCGCAGTCATCAGCCCCTTCTTGATGTCTTCGAGCGCCTGGGCGTTGCCGTTAATGCCGTAGACTTTCACATCCCCGCGGCCTTGGCTACGGAGCGCCCCAATGGCGCCGATCGCCGGATCGTCCCAGCAGCCCCAGATTGCCAGATTCGCTTTTCCGGCGGGGTGCGATGCAAGCCAAGCATTGGCATATTGCGCGCCGTCTTCGAAATAGCCGGGAATGCGAACTTCGTTCTTGGTCACTTTGATTTCAGGGTGATCCTTCAGCGCGTTGTCGAGTTCCACCTCGCGATTACGACAGACCTCGCCCGTATGATAGGTGAGTTCCAGCAGAGCGCCTTTGCCGTCCATGGTCTTGATCATCAAGTCGTCGATGGGGACTGTCATCGGGCCGCCCGACCCGTTCGTGGCCGCCACGGAACTTCCCAGACCGCCGCCCCACGTCACAACAGGAATCTTGGCCTCTTTCGCCGCGGCAAGGCCCGCGCCGATCGAAGAATAGGGGAAGACCATATCGACGATGCCAGCGGCGCCGCGCTGCGCGAAGTTCTGGATCGCGGCGTTGGCCTGATCAGCGTTGCCCGCCGCGTCGATTACCGACACGCGCCATCCGATTTCCTTGGCGGCGGCTTCAGCTCCCGCGATAAAGCGCGCGTTATTGGCTTCCGTGGCAGAGATCGACACGATCCCGACCAGCGGAGCTTCGGCGTTCGCCGGGACTGCAGCAAGGGCGCACACGGTGGCGGCGACCCCGATCCTCAAATTAATCATTTTCATCCCCCCAAGACTAAATCGGCGCCTTCTTGTGGCAAACCGTTTCGCTAAACTCGCGTAATCGGCACCGGGACGTCAAGTCTCATTTTCGAGCGATGTGCTTATATCCCTAGTTTAGCTCACCTGTAGAAGTCTGGACATGGGCCTTGGCCAGGACGATAAGTAGCGAAACGATTAGCCAGAAGCATGCCGACGATCAAAGACGTAGCGAAGAGCGCGGGAGTCTCGACGGCCACTGTCTCGGCGGTCGTGAACGATTCGGCCTATGTGAGCCCGGCTCTACGCGCTCGCGTGCTCGAGGCCGTTCGTGAGTTCGGCTACGCTCCGTCACAGATCGCCCGCAACCTCAGGCGCGGCCGGAGTGAATTGATCGCGATCGCGGTCGCCGACCTTGCGAACCCGTTTTATTCACGCGTGGTCTGCGCGGCCGAAGCTACGGTCGCCGCCTGGGGTTATTCGTTGCTCGTCTTCAATAGCGACGAAAATCCCGACGCCGAAGCGCGCATCATTTCGCGCGTCCGCACCTTGCATTGCGAAGGCCTCTTACTCGTGCCGGTTGGCGATGCCCCGCAGGTCGCGTCGCGCTATCCGGAAAGCCGTCACGTTCCCGCGGTGCTGTTTGGAAGAAATTTCGACAACGACGACCACGATGCCGTCGTGATCGACAACTTTGCCGCAGGTTATCAAGTCACCAGCTATCTCATGGATCTTGGGCACAAATACATCGGAACGATCACGGGTTCGCTTCACACGAGCACCGGCAAGGGGCGGCTGGCAGGCATGAAGGCCGCCCTGAACGCCAAAGGATTGCCGCTCAACAACCGGTTCGTGCGACCGGGCGAGTTTCGCGAGGAGGTGGCGTATTCGGCCGCACGCAATTTATTGGGGCAGGCCGACCGACCGACCGCCTTATACGTCGCAAATGGCGTGATGGCGCTCGGCGTAATGCGGGCGGTCGCCGACCTCGGCTTAAGATGCCCTGAGGACGTTTCCATCGCGTCGACAGACAACATTCCCGGCGTTCGTGGATTGCGGCCCGTCCTGACACGTTCGGAACACCCGATCGGCGATATGGTCAACGAGGCGGTTCGACTGCTGGTCGATCGCATTAAACTCAAAGGATCGTCGGAAGGCCGCACCGTCGTGTTCCAGCCGACCCTAGTTGTCGGCGACAGTTGCGCGCCTGCGAAAGCGGACGGCTGAACCTATGGTGCATCGATTTCCGGGGAGATTGACCCAGGATTTCCATTGAGAACTGGGTCTAACTCATATGTGGAACGGCCCGATCGGCAAGGGCTTGTACAAGTTCTGAACGGCACAGGACCGTGCAGTCATATGTCCAATCTTGAAGTGCGGGTCTGACCGCTGGCCATGATGAATTCCGCGGCAGCGGCGTCTCTGATCGCTTTTGCGCGCTCCGGGGCGCAGTGAGTCAGACGGTCTGTCCCACGTCGAGATTTCGTTCCTTGTTTGGTTCACACCCTCGCGTATCGGATCATCGAGATGATCGATTCTAGCAAAGAGCGGATCGATCTTACTGAACCGCGCCGAGTTTGCCGGAGACCATTTCGTTTGAGTCACGCGGCGATGTCCGCCTCGTTTATTATGGCGTAATAGCGCAGCTCAGCTTCGGCCGGCGGGATGTTGCCGATTGGCTCCAGCAGCCGACGATTGTTGAACCAGTCCACCCATCCCAGCGTCGCGAACTCGACGCTCTCGCGGGAGCGCCACGGGCCGCGGCGATGTATAACCTTGGCTTTGCAAAGCCCGTTGATCGTTTCGGCGAAGGCGTTGTCATAGCTGTCGCCGACGCTCTCGACCGAGGGCTCAACACCAGCGTCCGCAAGACGTTCGGTATATTTGATCGACAGATATTGGCTGCCCCTGTCGCTGTGGTGGACAAGGCCGACGCCGCGCACAGGTCGCCTGTTATGTGTCGCCTGTCATGGATCGCCTGCTCCCGTGCGTCCAGCACGAAGCCGGCATGAGCTGTCTGGCTGGCCCGCCAGCCGACGATCCGCCTTGCATAGACGTCGATGACGAAGGCTACGTATACGAAGCCCGTCCATGTAGCGACGTAAGTGAAATCTAAAACCCACCAGACATCAGGCGTCGGCGCCTTAAACTGGCGGTTGACGCGATCTAGCGGACACGGCGCAGCCTTGTCCTGGATCGTGGTGCGGATAGAATTGCCGCGGATGACACCCCGCGAGCCCGTGGTTTCATCAGCCGTGCGACGGTGCAGCGCGCCACGTCCCTGCCTTCCCGCTTCAACTGCCGCCAGACCTTTCGCGCTCCGTAGACGTGAAAGTTCGCCTCGAAGACGCGGCGGACTTCGGCCTTCAGGGCGACGTGCGCCGCGCCCGAGCCGACAGCTTGGCGGGATCGGCCCGCTTGGCGGCATGATCGTGATATGTCGAAGGGGCGATCGGCAACACCTTGCAAATCGGCTCGACCCCGTGTGACCGGCGATTCTCGTCGATGAACGGATCATCGTTTGAACGGGCGGTCGAGCTTCGACTGGGCAAAATGAGCCGACGCCTTGCGCAGAATCTCGTTGGCCTGGCGAAGCTCTCGGTTCTCCCGTTCGAGGGTCTTCAACTTCGCCGCCACGTCGGTCGTCACGCCCGGCTTGCGCCCAGCGTCAACCTCCGCTTTCTTCGTCCACTCGTTCAGCGTCTGGCCCGCGCAGCCGATCTTCGCTGCGATAGACATAATAGCCGCCGATCGCGAAGCGGTCTCGGCCTCGTGGTCAAAAACCATCCGCACCGCGCGTTCGCGCACCTCTGGCGAAAACTTGTTCATCGTCTTGCTCGTCATAGCCCCATCCTCTCAGGAGTTGGAGCCTCCGGCAAACCCGGCGCGGTTCAGTGCGGTCTAAGAGGCTAGAGCTGGCCCCGTT
>JAYTRP010000046.1:0-2338 GCA_043746145.1 Hyphomicrobiales bacterium
GTACCCTACAACAACCTCACTGTGACGATGGCGGTCAGGGACTGCCATTTCTCGTTGGTCGACGATTGGGGCAGCTTTGAATCGCGTCCCGAATTTTCGTCGGACAAGCTTGCCGGGGTTGGCCTATACACGTCGGATCCGCTGTCTGACGGTTTCGTGCCCGTCGGAATGGAATCGCGCGAGGATCTCATCCGCGCGTTTCGCGATCTTAACGCAATCTTGAAAGACGCAACCAACCAGCTGTGGATGCGAATGGCAGGATGGACGCGCGATCAACTGCTCGATGCCGGCGCCCTGGTTTATTTCGCGGTGTGCAAGGATCTTGCACACGTCGCGGGCACGTTCGAGGTCCAGGACTGGCTTGAGATTGATCCGCGTGCCGAGCGTTTCCGCCCACTGCTCAACGACGAATATAGCAACAGTTTCCTCGGCGAAATGGTTGCTGGCCTGACTCTGCCGAGCCAGCAAATCTCGCCGTTTTCGATGATGCAGCATTCGGACCGGGCGACGCGCGTGTTTACACCAATTCCCTACGCGATTCTTGCCGGCGAGGATTATGCGCCAAGCGTCGGCCCGATTCTTCGCGGGTCGTCAAAACTCGACCCCAAGGCCGATCGCTATCGAACAAGCAAAGGCGTGCTCACGCTCGCGGAGTATAATCATGAAGCGCGCAAAGTGGTCTCGGAGTCGTACGACGATCGCCACCGATTCCTGTGCGAAACGTGGGTTAAATATAATTCCGACACGCCGCTTGCCGACGAGCTTTACCGAGTCGAGCAGCGTCGCTCGCGTACCCTTAAGGACGTTGGAATTCGCAACGGCGGATAGTCCGCCGCCGGTCTCTTTTTGATTTGGAACTGGTTTCGATGCAAATAGGCTCACTCATTCGCCGCGCAGCTCTCCACCATGGTGACGCTCCGTGCCTGGTAGAAGGCGACCACGTGGTCAGCTTCCGCGAGTTTGACGCGCTGACCGATCGCGTCGGCCATGCGATGCTTGGCCGAGGACTGGTTCCGGGCGACCGGGTCGGAGTATTGCTCCCGAACGGGATCGACTGCCTCGTGGTCTATTACGCACTCGCCAAATCGGGGCTGGTTCGCGTGTCGATGAACACTCGTGAAACCCGTGAAAACCACCGCTACAAACTTTCCGACAGCGGTAGCCGCGCCGTGTTTCACGACGGGCTCGCGGATGATCTCGGAGTTGAGATTGCGTTCGGACCCAACGATGTCGCGGAGTTTCTTGCCGCGCCCGATCAGGGTCCCTGTGCGGTCGATCGCGAGCTCGAAGCGCCGCTTCGCCTCGGCTACACCGGCGGTACCACCGGCCAGTCGAAAGCGGTGACGCTGACAACGCGCGGCGAATTAAGCGAATTGACCGCGTTCCTTACTGACCTCGTCCCCGACATCGGCCCCGCCGACACCTTTCTCCATGCTGCGCCGATCGCGCATGCTTCGGGGGCTTTTTTCTTACCAGCGTTGGTGCGTGGTGCACGGTCGGTGGTAATGACGAAGTTCGACCCGGCGGCATTCATCACACTCAGCGAGCAAACGAACGCAACGCTTACGTTTCTTGTTCCGACAATGCTGGCAATGATCCTAGAACGGTCCGAATTGGCTGCAGCCAAGTTAGACCTAAGGCGGATTGCCTATGGAGCCTCCCCAATTTCGCCGACGGTGCTCGAACGTGCCGAGCAGCGCTTCGGGCGGATCCTGGCGCAGACCTATGGTCAAGCCGAAAGCCCGATGGTGATCACCTGCCTCAAACCCGAAGATCACGACCGCATCGGCTCGTGCGGCCGACCATTTACCTGTGTCGAGGCGGGGATCGTCGATTCGCTGGGAAGTTTCCTGCCGCCCGGGGGTGTCGGCGAAATTGTCTGCCGCGGGACTCAGCTGATGGCCTATTACTGGAATCGGCCCGAGGCGACCGCCGAGGCGTTCCGCGGCGGCTGGCTTCACACCGGCGATATCGGCCGAATGGACGAGGACGGCTTTTTCTACATTCTCGACCGTAAGAACGACATGTTGATTTCTGGCGGCTACAATGTCTATCCGCGCGAAGTGGAAGAGGTGCTGCTGTCCTATGAGGGCGTGGTCGAAGTGGCGGTGATCGGGTTGCCCGACGAAAAATGGGGTGACCGCATTCATGCCGTTATCGCCGGCCGTCCCGGACTTGACCCTGGTGCTGTGCTCAACTTTGCCAAATCGCGCCTCGCCAATTTCAAGGCTCCGAAGTCGATCGAGATCTGGCCCGAGCTTCCCAAGAGCAGCGCAAACAAGATTTTGCGCCGTTCGGTCCGCGACCGCATTGCCGCGCGCGAAGCGACGGCGACGGG
>JAYTRP010000047.1:0-7391 GCA_043746145.1 Hyphomicrobiales bacterium
TCCAGGCGATCGACTTCCTGAGCGATCAAGGCGCGCACGTTTCGTAGCGAAGCCTCGGCGGAAATGTACTCGGGATGCAGCGGTCCGAGTTGTTTGCCGATGTCCGCGAGTTTCTCGACAAGCGCGCTTTCTCGATCGCGTAGCCGAACGATGACGGCGGATTGGGTCGCTTCCGGCGTACCCTGGCTAGACAGCGCGCGGCGTAATTGATCGATCTGCGCCTTTAGCGTGGAGGTGCGGTTTTGGGCGCTGGAGAGTTGCTGCGTCGCTTCGTTGAGCTGCTGATCGCTGACGAGCTGTCCAGTCGACATGACTAGCTTGTTGTTCGAGCGGTAGTCGGCGACTGCATTCTCCGCCGCGCGCACCTTGTCTTGCAGTTCGCCCAACCGAGCCTCTAGCGCATGCGACGCATCGCGCCCCGAATCAGCACGGGCATCCGCCTGATCCGCGAGATAGGCGTCGGCGATCGCGTTGACGATCCGCACCGACTTGTCCGGATCGCTTGTTTCTACGCTGAGATCGAGCACGAGCACCTTGTCGGCCCGCTTCGCTCTTAAATGCCTGCGCAGAGCGGTAAGCGTGCGCGATTTCAGATCGTCCGCAGCGAGCCTCGGGTTTTCAGGGCCGATGACGAATGAAAACATGCTGGGCAGTTTATCTAGCATGCCGCGTCGGTTGAATTCGGGATCTGTGTCAAGCTGAGTGGCGATAATCGCCCGCAGCAGCACTCCGTTCGATTGGAGAACGCTGAGCTGACTCTCGACCTGAGCGATGCCCCCGTCAGGCGGGATCGCACTGGGATTCACATCATTGCTGACAACCTGTTTGTCGCGAGGATCAACCAGGATTTGCGCCGTCGCAGTGTATTGAAGCGGCGTCAGCAGACAATAAATTAGAGCCAACAAGGCGGCAAGCGCTCCGGCGATTCCGATCCACTGGCGACGGAGCCACAGGATTCGCCAAATTACGGCGTTTTCCACGGCGCCTTCCGGTTGGGCGCTCGTCCGCTGCCATCGCGAACGCGCAGGCGCGTCCTCGACTGGCCTTGGACTTGAAGCGATATTTGCATGCATGCCGTGGATCCGGATCGGCGCGCGCCCCGGCCGCGGGGTAGCCGCGACGCCTTAACTTTCTCACAGGAAATGCTTAAGAATGAATTTACCTTAAATGCACAATTGACTGCACGTCACTTCGCGCGCGCGCCCCTTTGTGGCAAAATTGCGGTTCGCGGGCGGGATTTACAATCGATGCGAATTCGCGTGCGCTTGGCGGCCGGAGCGCTTCGGCGTTGGCACCTCGCTCTGCTGCAAAGGCTTGCTAAACGTCCCGGCGTGGAGGTGAACGCAGAATTATGCGAAGCGGCGCCAGCTAGCGATGCGGTCGAGGCGCTATTTCGGCTGGAAACGTGGCTGTTCAGCTTGCCGCGGCAGGACCTCGCGGATCGGATTGAGACGTCAAGCATCGCTGTCTTTCAACGCGGCGTCGGCGCCTCCGCCGATCTCGTCATCGATCTCACAACAACCCCCTCACCAGACGCTTGGCGCCTCGCGTACGACGGCCGCGTCGGCGACCCGGCGCTCGTCGAGGCCATCGTCGCCCAACGCTTGCCGCTCGTTACGCTAATCGGGCCGCAAGGCGTCATAGCTATGGCCCGGCCGGGCACGGAATATCCCGGCTTGGCGCGCGCTACGCTCAGCGATGTTTTCGCCAGGCTGATTACGCTGTTCGACGCCGCGCTCGACGGCGCGGCCAGCGCTGTCCTCCCCTCTCTGCCTGAAGCTCCCATAGAACGGCTTGCTCCGGCTAGTTTCTCCGGTTCCAGATTGGCGGCGGTCGCTGCGCGGCGCGTAAAACAACGGGCGGTGCGCGACGTTTACAGACTCGGCTTCCACTCGCCGCAATGGCGGGTAGGCTGGCGGCGCCTCGGCGCGGAGGACTTGATCGATCTGCGTCATCATCCCGAGTCGGGCTGGAACAATCTCGCCGATGACGGACGCAGGTTCTACGCCGACCCCTTCCCGCTGTTGCGGCAAGGCAAGGTGACGCTGTTTGTCGAGGAATTCGAGCACCGGCTCGGCAAGGGCATCATCTCGGCGGTCGAGTTTAACGAAGCGGGGCCCGTCGGCGCGCCGAATCCGGTGCTGGAGCTGCCGCACCACCTGTCCTACCCCAACGTGTTCGAGCGCGACGGCGAAGTGTGGATGATCCCCGAAAGCTGCACCGCGGGAACTGTCGACCTTTATCGGGCGACGGCGTTCCCCGGCGGCTGGACCCACGAGGCGAGGCTGCTCGACAATGTCGTGGCGAGCGATGCGACTTTGCTCGAGCGAGACGGCGCGTGGTGGATGTTTGCTACCGTACAAGATGGCGGCGGCTCCTTCTCCGATGCGCTTTGCCTTTGGCGCGCGCCAAGCTATCGCGGCCCCTGGACGGCTCATGCCCGCAATCCCGTGCTGATCGACATCGCCTCCGCGCGTCCCGCAGGGCGCATGGTCGAGCGCGACGGCGCGCTCTATCGACCTGTGCAGGACTGCCGCATTGGGTATGGAGCGGCTCTCGGATTGGCGCGGGTCGATAAACTAGACGACGACGGATTCTCACAGACCGTCGAAACGATTGTGCGCGCGGGCGGCAAATGGCCCGGTCGGCGGATACATACGTTGAACAGCGCGGGACCGTTTGAGTTTATCGACGGGTCTGCGTTTGCACCACGGTGGTCGTCGCTACTAAATCGGCGATCCGCGTTGCAGCGGATGCGCGTGAACCCAGGATTGGCATCCGCTCCGTCGCCGAGGTGATAGAGCCCCTCACGACCCCTTAGCGCCAGCGATCGGCTGAACTGGCATACCCGGGCCGATTTTCTGCAGATTGCCGACAATGACCTGATCGCCCTCGGCGACAGCGCCGATGATATTGACAAGGTCTCCATCAACGGGCCCTAGCGAGACTAGGCGCTTGTCAACCTTATTGCCTTCACCGATCAAGTAAACATACTTGCCGAGTTGGCTCGACCCTAGCGCGATTTGGGGCGCCATAAGCGCATCGGGCCGCTCGCCGACATGCACTTGGATACGCACGAACTGGCCCGGCAGCAGGTGAAAATCGGCATTCGGGATCGTCGCTCGCGCGGTGATCGTCCCCGTCGACCGATCGACCGCGTTGTCGATGAAGATGAGTTCACCCTTGCGCACCTGTTTTTCCTCGCCAGGCACGACGACGTCAACCTCGACAGGCCCCCGCTGGCGCGCCTCATCAATCGCGACAAGGTCAGACTCACTGGGGTTGAAAGCGATGTAGATCGGATCGAGCTGCGCGAGGGTGTTCAGGACGGTCGTACCCGCCCCGACCAGGGTGCCCGCTGGAGCCTGATTCCGGCCTAGGCGTCCGGCAAACGGCGCGCGTATCTCGGTGTAGCCGACACTCAGTTGCGCGAGACGGATCGCCGCCTGATCTATCGTCAGCGCCGCCTCGGCCTGACGCATGTTGCTGCCCCGCTGGTCGACCGCATCCTTGGCGAGGAACCCTGTCTTAGCGAGGTCCGTGCCGCGGTTGAAGTTGGACCTGACATAGTCGAGGTTGGCGGAGTCGCGTTCGAGCTGGGCGTTCGCCTGATCCAGCGAGGCCTGAAATTCGCGGGAATCAATTGTGTAGAGCAAATCGCCCTTCTTGACGTCCGCGCCGTCAGTCGCCGCCTGCGTCTTCAGATATCCCGACACTTTCGCCTGCAGCGTCACGATGCCGATCGATTCCACCCGCGCGGAATAGTCGAGGTTGATCGGCAGCGTGCGTTTGACGATCTTCGTCACGGGCACCGGCATCGCCATCATCGGAGGCGCACTGGCCGGCGCGGCGCCGCCTCGTGCAATTAGCCAGCCCATGGGATTGAGGTCGGCCCGGTAGACCGCGCCAGCCGCTACGACGGCCAGGACGGCTGTAAGCGCAACATTTCGCATTCGCATTGCGTCAAACCTCTTAAAATTATTCCGCGGCTTCGGGTTCGGCGCCATGGTGGTAGGGCGTACCCGTGGCAGGAACAGGGGCCGGCCGGCTCTCACGTGCTCGCTCGATGACCGCATAGAAAACCGGCACGAAGATCAGCGTCAGGATCGTCGCCGCGAGCATGCCGCCAAACACCGTGGTCCCGATTGATTGCCGGCTCGCGGCGCCCGCGCCCGTGGCGATCACCAGCGGCAGCACGCCCAGAATGAAGGCGAACGCCGTCATAAGAATGGGACGCAGGCGAAGACGACCCGCCTCCATCGCCGCCTCGACGATCCCCATTCCTTCTTCGCGCAGTCGACGGGCGAATTCGACGATCAGAATGGCGTTCTTCGCCGCCAGGCCGATCAACATGACGAAGCCGATTTGGGAATAGACGTCGATCTGCATTTGGCGCACCCAAAGCGCGAGCAACGCGCCGAACAGGGCGAGCGGAACGGCGAGCAGCACCACGAACGGCATGGTCCAGCTCTCATATTGCGCGGCCAGGATCAGGAAGACGAACACCAGCGCCATTCCAAACACCAATGACGCGATCGACCCGGCCTTGAGTTCCTGGAACGTGATGCCGGTCCATTCATAGCCGAAATCGTTAGGCAGCGCAGTCGCCGCGGCGCGCTGCATCGCCAGCACGGCCTGCCCCGAGCTGAAGCCGGGCGCGGCGGCGCCGTTGATTAGCGCCGATCCGTAATTGTTGTAGTGCGGGATGGTCTCAGGCCCGACGATCGGCCGCAAGGTTCCCAGCGTGCTCAGCGGCGCCATGCCCCCGGCCGCGTTGCGGACATAGAGACGGGAGATGTCGGTCGCCGAGGCGCGAGCGTCCTTTTCCGCCTGCATGGTCACGCGAAACGTGCGGCCAAACAGGTTGAAATCGTTGACATAGAGCGAGCCCAGATAAATCTGCAACGTGTTGAAGACATCGGGCAGCGATAAGCCGAGCAATTTCGCCTTATTTCGATCGAGGTCGTAGACGAACTGCGGCGTCGACGTGCTGAAAGACGTGAACAATTGCTGCGGGTTGAGTTCAGGCTGCTTGCGCGCCTCCGCGATCAGCGCCTGAGCGGCGTCGTTGAGCGCAACCGGTCCACGGCCCGCGAGGTCCTCGACTTCAAACTCGAAGCCGCCCGTCGCGCCGATACCCTGAATCGAAGGCGGATCGAAGCTGAGCACGAAGGCTTCGGGAATGCCAAACAGCTTTCCCCGCACGCCCGCGACGATCTTCGAGGCCAGCAATTCAGGACCGCGCTGGTCCCAGGGCTTGAGGATCGCAAATTCAACGGCGGAGTTCGATTGCGCGGCTTGGGTAAGAAAATTGAGGCCGCTGATCGAGCCGGCGATGTCGACGCCTGGGGTGTTCTGCAGGAGATCGCGCACGCGTTTGGCGACTTCGTCGGTGCGTTGCAGCGAAGCGCCGTCGGGCAGTTGGATCAATACGAAGAAGTAACCTTGATCCTCGACCGGCAAAAATGTCGAGGCTAGGCGTTGCGACAGCATGTATGTCGCGCCGAGACCCGCGACGAACAGCAGGATCAACGCCCATCGCCAACGGATAAAGCCGCGCACGGCACGGGCATAGCCGTGGGAAAGAGCGTCGAATCCGGCATTGAACCATCGAAACGGGGGGAAATGGGTTTCGTGTCGCGAACGCAAGAAAGCAGCGCTAAGCGCCGGGCTCAGCGTTAACGAATTAAAGGCGGATATTCCGACCGAGATCGCCACCGTGAGAGCGAACTGATTATATAGCCGCCCCGCGACGCCGGGAATGAACGCGACCGGGATGAACACGGCCATCAATACGGCCGTCGTGGCGATGATCGGACCCGTGACTTCCGACATGGCCTTGCGCGCTGCGGCCAGCGGGGCCAATCCAGCCTCCAACTGCCGTTCGACATTCTCGACCACGACGATCGCATCGTCGACGACGAGGCCGATCGCCAGAACCATGCCGAGCAGGCTCAGCATGTTCAGCGAGAAGCCGAGTATCTCCATGACCGCGAGCGTCGCGATCAGCGACACCGGAATGGCGATGGTGGGAATGATCGTGGTGCGCCAGCTCTGCAAAAAGATAAACACGACGGCGATGACAAGCACCAGCGCTTCGGCCAGCGTGACCAGCACGTCATGCATCGACGCCGAAATGAACCGCGTCGTGTCGTAGTGCATGGCGTAGTCGATGCCCTTGGGAAAGCGCTTCGACAATTCCTGCATCTTGTCTTTGACGTGTTGCTCGAGATCCAACGCATTCGAGCCGGGCGTCTGGAAGACGGCAATCACCACGCTCGGCTTGTCGCCGAAGAAGCCCGACGACGAATATTGCAGCGCGCCGAGTTCGATACGCGCCACGTCGCGCAATCGCACCACGGAGCCGCCCGTCGCGTTCGCGCGCACGATAATGTCACCAAATTCGGCAGGGTCGTTTAGACGGCCAACTGCATTGACTTGCATCTCGAACGGCGTGCCGGTTGGCGCGGGCGATTGCCCGATCTTGCCCGCGGCGACTTGAAGATTCTGCTCCGCAACGGCGTTTTGCACGTCGACCGCGGTGAGGCCGAGACTGGCGAGCTTGTCGGGATCGAGCCAGATGCGCATCGAATAGCGACGCTCGCCGAAGATCTGGATGTCGCCGACCCCAGGCAATCGCTTGATCGGATCGACAACTTGCAAATAGGCGAAATTACTTAGCGCGATCGGGTCGACCGAACCGTCGGGCGAGATCAGATTGACGATGAGGACAAAGTTAGGGTTTTGCTTCTTTACCGTCACGCCGCCTTGGTTGACGATGGCGGGCAGCGACGAGGCGGCCTGGGAGACCCGATTCTGGACGTCGACCGCGGCGATACTGAGGGGATAGCCCACGTCGAAGGTGACCGTGATGGTCGAAGAGCCGTCGTTGGAGCTTGCCGACGACATGTAAGTCATGCCCTCGACGCCGTTGATCTGCTGCTCCAAGGGCGTCGTCACCGTATTGGCGACGACCTCGGCGCTGGCGCCGGGATAATTGGCGCTGACGACGACTTGCGGCGGCGTAATGTTGGGAAATTGCGAAACCGGCAGAAGAAAGAAACAAATCGCCCCGGCGAGCACCATGATAATGGCGATCGCCGAGGCGAATATCGGTCGTTGAATAAAGAAATTTACCACTGGCAAGACGTTCCGCAGGCGGTCTTAAAGCTCTTTACTACCAAAGCGACGGTCGGCTCGCTCGCCGTAACCGCTTCGATGTGAAGCGGGCGCGGAAACCAGCGCGCAGTCGTTGAATCAAATGTCGGCTCGGAGGAGCGCGGTTTTATCGAACCTCGTCCATTCCGAAGGTTGCCAGCGGCCGTGTCCAGCAAGATTTTCATGGCCCCGGCATCGACGCGGTCGGCGCGCATCAGCGCCTGGACCAACGG
>JAYTRP010000048.1:0-7358 GCA_043746145.1 Hyphomicrobiales bacterium
GTCGCGAGCGCCGCGCCGACCGCAGCGGGCATGTTGCAGCCCAGCACGCCGCCGCGCGCGAAGAAATAGCGGCCGGGGCGCGTCGTCAGCAGTTCCTGCACACGCCCGAAGGTCGCCGCCGAATCATTGGCGATCAGCGTGTCCGGCGGCAGCGCGTCCAGCGCCGCAAGCACGGCGGCGTCGGCCGACAGAGGCCCGCCCAGCTCGGCGAGAATGCTGGCGCGCAGCGCGTCGAGCCCGCCCTGCTTGCGCGCCGCCATCGCATCGAGCCTAGCCTTGGCGGCCTCAGGGTTGGTTCGCGCGCGTAACGCCTGCGCGACCGCGCTCAGGGTGGCGCCGACGTCGCCGAGCAGCGCCCGATCGGCGGCGTGCTCGCGCCCGAATGCGTCGGGATTGTCGGCGACATGCAGGAAGGCGACGCCGTCGGGCACCGGCCGCGCTTCACGATAGGGGTAGGCGACGAACGCTCGCCCGCCCACCAGCACGATCGCCTGCGCATGCTCGAACCGCGCGCGCATCCAGGCGAAATCGGGCTTCATCACCCCCGCCCAGCAAGGATGCGTCGAGGGGAATGCGGTGCGGGACGTAAGCTGCGTGCCCCAGACCGGAAAGCCCGCGCTTTCTGCAAAAGCGACCAGCCCCTCGCTGGCCGCGGCAGGGAGATCGTCGCCGAGCAGCACGAACACCCGCTCGGGATCGAGCCCGGCGAGTTGCTCGGCGAGCGCGCCCGACTCGGGCGAGGGACCCAATTTTGGCGGCGCGGAAGCGGGCGGGGTCGGGCCGCTCACCTCCTGATCGAGCACGTCCATCGGCAGCGACAGAAACACCGGGCCGCAAGGAGGCGTGCGGGCGATCGCAAAAGCGCGACGCAGCGCAGCGCCGACGTCCTCGCCGCGCCGCACTTCCCGCGCCCATTTCATCACCGGCGCGGCAAGCGCGACCAGATCGCCGGAAAGCCAGGGCTCGGTGGCGAGGTGGCGCGTATCCTGCTGGCCCGCGGTGACGACCAGCGGCGTCTCGCTCGCCTTGGAGGCGACCAGCACGCCCATCGCATTGCCCAGACCGCCCATCGCATGCAGGTTGACGAACCCAACCTTCCCCGTCGCCAGCGCCCAACCGTCCGCCATCCCCACCGCCGTCGCCTCTTGCAAGCCCAGCACGTATCGAATGTCGGGTGCGTCAACTAACGCATCCATCAACGGCATCTCAGTTGAGCCAGGATTGCCAAACACATGCGTGACCCCTTCGTCGCGCAGGATGTCGAGCAGGATGTCGCGAGCGCGTCGGTTCATGGGGATGGCTTCCGGTTTGCGCCGCGCCGAGCACGGCCGTTCTGATGGCAGGCTGGCGAGGAGCGGGGCGATAGGGGGAGAGCGTATCCCAACGCAGGCGATGCGCCAGCCCTGTGCGAGGCCGATGATTGCAAGCGGCATTATTTCTGATTTTCTGAATCAACGATATCAGAATATGCTGAAAAACTTGACATAGGAACAAAACAGGAACATCAATACGTTACCCCCAACGGATGCGTCCTGATGAACCACTCACAAGTGTGAATGTTTCGATTGGTTGCTCGGGGCGCGGGCGGGTTGGCTTGCGACGAGACGGGCATTTCGTTGGGTTCGGCGGACCTCGTGCGCGTCAGCATTGATGCGGCAGGGCGGAGGCGTTGCGAAGCTCGACCCTCGCCAAATCTGGGACAAGTCCTGAGCGCCGCTTATGGGCCGCAGCCCGAGGACTCCGTTTTACGTATTCATCGCGGCTTGCGCCGGGCTGCTTGCGCGATCGAGGCAGGTGAACTCTGTCTGGCCGGCATCGAGACCGTCCTGCTTGCGCTGCCGGACCTCACGCCTTCGGCGCTCGCCAAGCTTGGCAATTTCGCCAAACTGGAAAAAGACGGGACGAGTTGGCAAGATCAGCCGCGAGTCTTGGCCGGACAGCCCGGCGGCGGCCAATGGACGGATGAGGCCGGCGGCGCGCCGGCTGTCGGGGCTGCTCCCGCGTCGTAGGGCGCCACGCATGCTCCCACGCTCCCGCTGTATGACGGAGTTTATCGACCGGGGACCGATCCCGCGCGCGTCATTCTTACCGGCGGCGCGGAGGAAGACGAGCCGGCCCGCCGCTCGAATGGTCCTCCCGACGATTTCACCAGTCTCGAGGACGTCTTCCCCGGTCTCAAGGACACCCCCGCCCTCGCCGTTCCCCTGGCCCCAATCGACGGCTTTCTCGGAACCAGCGCTCTCGCCGACGAGGCCAATCTCGAAGCGACGCTCGCCCAATACGACGCGCTGATCGCCGACATCAAACAGACCGACCCCCATTTCGTGGACCAGGAACTGCTGCCCCCAGGCGGCATCGCCGGCTTGTCCTGGCAGGGGCGCAACAATCTGATCACCGACCTGCGCACGCAGCGGGCTGCGGCTCATTATCGAATTCTCGGCGATGTCGGACCTCTGCAGGTGGAGACGCTGCGGTTCTTGCAGGACGCAGTTGACACGGCCTACGGCGAGGCCGTGGCCGCTGCCGACGGCGGTAGACTAAAGCCGCGATTGTCGCGAGCAGAGGCGATAGGAAATCAAATTGACAACATAGTTCGGAGGGGCCTCAAAGATTTTTTCAACACCTACCGCATCCCCTATGGTTCGCGCTTGGACCTGACGATCAACAATCGCGATTACGAGAGTTCAGAGAGTGGCAAAAAATATAGGATTCCGGACGCTAGGCTCGGAGATATCGCGTTTGACTGGACTCTCTCCCCCAAGACAATAATCGACTTGCAAATCCGAGGATTTTTCCGCGCCGACTCGCAACCCCGCGCGGTAGTCATCATTCGACCGAGCCCACTTGGACAAGACAGCCCCTATCTAATCCCTCGACCCTTATAGAGGTGAATTATGAAGCCAGCGAGTGTTCGTGTCCCCCAAGATATCCCGGAAATATTAGAAATTGTCGTTTCCATGCTATCGTCAGCGCCAAAATTCCTCGACAAGATGGGCTATTTGCCGTTCGTAAATCTGGATTACACGTTCAGACAATTAAATGAGGGACTCGCGCACAACCGGCAAACACTAGGAGAACCGCGCTATCATCTCTTGATGCAAATGTCGGATCGAATGCGTGCACATTTCGAGGCCGACCAGGACGACACAAACGGCGAAACGTTGCTGGGTTGCAAGATCATCCATGCGATGGAGGATATTTTGAGAGAGGCCCGGCGAAAAGCCTGAACCGTCACCTCGTTCATTCCCAAGCTTTGATGCCAGGTCAGGACCGTGCTCGAAAATTACGCTCGTCCTCTTTCCTCGCCCTGCTTCTGGATTGATCGCCGCACTGCTTGGCTGTTTTGCGAGTTAGGTATCCGGTAAGCGGAGTGCGGCCGAAGCTGTCGCAGTCTGGACGCAAGAGTTGGAGACGTAGCTTTTGATTGGACGCTCTCTCTGAAGACAATCCAGCTCCCGCAAATCCGCAGATTTTTCCGCACCGACTCGCGGGTGCGTGGTGTGGCGATTATTCGACCGAGTCCACGCGCAGGACAAAACATCGACTTGATAGCCAAGCCAAACACATGCGTGACCCCTTCGTCACGCAGGACGTAGCGGGCGCGTCGGATCTTGGTGGGGCTTCTCAGGGGGAACGTAGCGGAAAGCCGGGCGGGCGCAACTGGCGGGTCCCGGCGCTACTGTAGAGCCGCTTGCGGAATACAGTTTTCTCATTCGCGGCCAAGCCCGTCGCCTATGAATTATGTGGCCGCTTGGGGCTCGCGCCGGCGCCGATAATTAGCGATGACGGCGGACGCCCGCCCGCTGAGCCCTATCACGCTACTTCGAGGAGCGACGTCCCGTAGGTACAACTTTGCGCTTCGTTGATCACCAACATCGCCCAGAGGAAGCGTTGCGGGTTGACGAGGTAAAGCACTGATGCTGCCTCTGACCTCGCCGACAAGAAGAGTTCAGTTGGGAAGCCGGGTCCACGCCGTAACAATGCGTGGCGGATAGAGCGTACGCTCATTCTCCACTGCATCGCGCCGCAGGCGTTCGGTCAGAGTGTCAATGTCGATTTCCGCCGCGGATGCAAGTCCGGCCGCTTCAACAACAGGCATTAGGCTGCGCAACATGTCCGTCAGGAACTCGTAATACGAAGAATCGGGACCGCTTTCGACGGGCGTTGTTCCAATCATGCTAGGTCTTGGCAGTCCAGCCTCTACAAAGGCGCGCGCCATCTTGCCTCCCATATCGCGTTCCGCGCCTGTCGCCTCATAGGCTCCAAATATCCAACCATTGACTTTGGCGAAGATATCGGACGGAGGCGTTTGCATTGCTGCCGACGAATCGATTTCTTGAAATACGACGATACCTCCACGACGCAATTTTGATTTTAGGCGGCTAAGTATAGCTGCGGGCTGTGGCAAATAGAGTAGTATTAAGCGTCCAATAATCGCATCGAAAGTTATATCTATGTCGAAAGAAGACAGTTCGCTAACCTGAAACTCCACGTTCGTGATTCCCAACGCCGCTGCCCGGTCGCGAGCCTTCGCTAGCGAAGTCGGCCCTCGGTCGACGCCTAGCACCGACCCGGTAGGGCCGACCATTTTGGAAGCGAGGAAGCTGACGTCGCCAACGCCGGAGCCGATATCCAAGACTTTCATTCCGGGTTGCAAGCCAGCTCTAGCAAGTCCCTGTCGTAGCAGATCTTCAAGTAAGACCGCTTGGCTCTGAAGTCGCCGCGCCTCTATTTCACTATAGCCGAATGTATAATCAGACACTGACTATCCAATTTTTATCTGGACGACTTCGAACCGATGCATCGTTTTCGTATATGAAGATAATTGTTCGAATGATTGACATTTAGTCAATCCCTCATTTGATAATCAGGCGGTCGCTCGAAGGGTTTCGTCGAATGAGTTGCTTGTTCGCAAGTGGGCTTCCAATTCGTCGAAAATCTTATCCGCGACGTTACGCCAGCGCGCCTCCAGCATCATGTCGTGCGCCGTATCGTCGAAAAATGTTGGTTCTACGCCATAGGCCCTGGCGGTCGCCTTGATTTCAGACGGCAACACTGTCTTGTCGGAACGGCCGCCGATAACGACCATTGGAGTCTTGATCTTGTCCGTTTTTACAAGATCTCTGAAAAGATAGTCGAAGAATCCCACCACCGTCTCTTCCTGAAGACGCGCGTGATACTTTGCAACTTGATTCCGAGGCATCGAAGGGGAAAATAGCGCCGCATGCGCACGTTGCATGTTCGATATCAGCGGCTTCATGCTGAACATCAAATTTGCTCTCAGCATGTCGAGAGGTTGGTCTCGCATCGTGCGTCGCATCATTGGGAATGCGCCCGTCGGCGGCACACTGGCCATCAATACGGCCATCGGGACGGCGGCCCGCTCGAGATACTTCTGAACGACAAATCCGCCCATGGAATGCCCAATCAGTACGGGCGGAGATTCTAGCGAAGCCACAACGCTTGCGAGGTCGTCAACATAGTCCCGAATGCGGGCGAATCGAACCCGGCTCCTGCCTTCACTTCCCCCATGTCCGCGTAAACTCACGGCATAAGTCGCAAAACCTTTGGATGCGAAATAATCTAGGAAGTTCTCCTCCCAGCACCAAGCTGCATGCCAAGCTCCGTGCACGAAGACGATTGGCGGCCCCCGACGGGGCTTAGATGGTAATCGAGAAATGATTTCGAGCCGAGGACGTTTGGCGCTTGTCGGTTTGACCCAGCCGCTCAATTCCAAATGGCCTTCTACGTTTTCAAAGCTCGACATCTCAGGCTTTCAGTTCCACTTGACCTCGCCAGGAAAGCAGAAAATGCTTATCGAACGGTTGCACCAATGAGCGCTTCAGAATTGTTTCTGCCGAATCAGATTCGTCCGTGATATTTTCAGAGTAAATAGTCGCGAGGGACTTACGTGCGATCAGGCAGCGAACTGGTTGCCCGCTTTGGCGATGCGCATGAGTTTTTAGCCCTGCTCGACCGGGAACGACGCAGCCCTAGTCCATAATCGCAAGGGGCCATTCGGCGAAGAGAGCCGAGGGCCGTATAGCGCCGTCAATTGCGGCAAAAGAGTTTTTCGTTCAACCGTCGCGGCCAAGGGGGAGTTCAACCGTCGACTCGGCGCCTCAAGGCAGCGTCACGCCCCAACACCCTGAAATAATCGGCGATGGTTGCGTCGAAACGCTCATGGAAGAGCGTCTGATACGGCCAAAGTCGTCAGACCGTGAACCGCGTTCGAGAGCGACGAGGTTAGGTTTGCGATCGTCAAGACACGCGACACGAGGTGGTCGCGCAGGCTTTGCCGCCCACCGTGAGGCCGTGCTCGGTCCCCTGCGCTGTATCGACAGCGTCAGCGTGGTCCTTCCAATGGCGTTCGAAATGTAGGTCAGCCCGACGGCGAAACGCCTTTGCAATTGCAGCGAGGCGCGGCTCGGCTTGAGGACGGAGCTTGTCGAGCGCGGAATTTTAATAAGGGACGCGGCTAAGTCGTTCCGACGAGATGGGCAAGCTAAATCGGGGTTGCGGGTTCACGCCACTGCCTGCCCATTTTGAGCGACGCCGTTCACGTAGCCGCTGTCGGCGCAGCCGTGGAATACTTCGGTTTGCTCGCAACGGCGATGAACGAGAGGGGGCGACAGGCCTCGCCTCACGCCTCCCCTTCCTCAACCTCGACTTCCACTTCCGGCTCGGAAATCCGCTCCACGGCGACAACGTGCTCCTTATCGGCGGTGTCGAACACGATCACGCCCTGCGTCGAGCGTCCGGCGATCCGGATGCCCTCGACCGGGACGCGGATCAGTTGACCCCCGTCCGTGACGAGCATCACTTCGTCGCCATGCTCGACCGGGAAAGACGCCACCAGCTTGCCATTGCGGGCGTTCACCGTCATCGCGACAATGCCCTTGCCGCCGCGGCCGGTGACTCGGTACTCGAATGACGAGGTGCGCTTGCCAAAGCCATTCTCGGAAATCGTCAAGATGGTCTGTTCGGCCGCCGACATCGCGGCATAGCGCTCCGGCGAAAGTGCGCCCTCGCTCGCCGCCTCGGGCTCCCCTTCAATATCGGCGTTGGGATCTTCGGCAACCTCTCCGGCTACCGCGCGGCGCATCTTCAGATAGGCCGAGCGATCGTCGCCGTTGGCGTCGAACTGATGCAGGATCGCCAGCGAAATTACGATGTCGCCTTCGGCGAGAGTAACGCCGCGCACGCCCATGGAATCACGGCCCTTGAACACGCGCACATCGTCAACGGCGAAGCGAATGCACTGGCCTTGCGCTGTGGTGAGCAAGACGTCATCTGCCTCCGTGCAAAGCTGCACATCGACAATGCCCTCACCATCGTCCAGCTTCATTGCAATTTTG
>JAYTRP010000049.1:0-7353 GCA_043746145.1 Hyphomicrobiales bacterium
TGCGGATACGAAGCTGGGGATTGCCCGCGGGGAGGAGGACGTGGCCATGGTCTCAGAAGTCCGTCGGAGCGCCGCCTTCGGCCTTGCGGCGAGCGACAAAAGCTTCGAGCGCCTCCAGCCTGTCCGACTCGATCGGCGGGGGCGTAAAGCCCGCCAGGCGTTCGCGGAAAAGCCGTTCGGCGGTGTCGAGCGCGGTGGGCGAGCCGGCTTCGCGCCAGCTCTCATAATTGCGCCAGTCCGAAATCATCGGCGCGAAGAACGCCGTGCGATAGCGCGACTGCGTGTGCGCCGCGCCGAAGAAATGACCCCCCGGTCCGACTTCGCGCATCGCATCGAGCGCGAGTTCCTCGGGGTCGACGCGCAGCGGGCGCAGGAAGTCGGCGACCATGCCGAGCAGGTCGGCGTCGAGCATCATCTTTTCAAACGACGCCTGCAGCCCCCCTTCCATCCAGCCGGCGCCGTGCATCAGCAGGTTCGCGCCGCCCATGATCGCGCCCCAGAGCGAGAACACGCTCTCGTAGGCCGCCTGCGCGTCGAGCGAATTGGCGGCATTGGCGTTGGACGAGCGATACGGCAGCCCGAGGCGGCGCGCGAGCTGGCCCCCGACAATCGCAGTCTTCATGTATTCCGGCGTCCCGAACGCGGGCGCACCCGACTTCATGTCGACGTTCGAGGTGAAGCCGCCGTAAACAAAGGGAGAGCCTGCGCGCGCGGTTTGCGCGATCACCAGCCCGGCCAGCGCTTCGGCATGTTGCTCGCAAAGCGCGCCGGCAAGCGTGACGGGGGCCATCGCGCCCGCAAGCGTGAACGGCGTCAGCACGACGACCTGGTTGCGCCGCGCCATCTGTAGCACGCCCTCCAGCATCGGCGTGTCGAGCCGCAACGGCGAGGACGAGTTGATCACGGTGAACAGCGAGGGTTCGCGCTCCAGCGTCTCGTCGTCGATTCCGCGCGCCAGCCGGGCCATCTCAATGCCGTCGCGGATTCGCTCGCGCCCGAGGCTGTAGGCGTGGATCGGCTTGTCCGACAGCGTCAGCATGTCGAACAATGTGGTCAAATGGCGGATGGAAGCGTGGATGTCGATCGGCTCGGCGGGATAGCCGCCCCAGACATGGATCGAATCGAGGCTCTGACCGAGCCGGACAAAATTCTGGAAGTCGTGATAATTGCCGGGTCGCCTGCCGCCCTCGCGATCGTGCGAGTTGGGCGTGCTCGCGACTGAACAGAAAGCGATATGCCCGTCGCCGATCGTCACGTTGCGGGCGGGATCGCGAGCATGCAGCGTGAAGCTTTTCGGCGCGAGGCCGATTTTGGATTCGACCAGCGCGGGATCGAACCGCACGCGATCCGAGCGCGGATCGACATCGGCCCCGGCGTCCTTCAGCAACGCCTTCGCCTCGGCGTGCATGATGTCCATGCCGATCTCCGCCAGCACCTGCAGCGCGGCGCTGTGGATCGACTCGAGTTCATCCTTGGAGACGAGGTCAACCGGGGAGAACCCTACCCGCGGCTGGGTCTTGGGCGGGGCGACAGCAGCTGGCCGCTCGGGCGCGCGACGCCGGCGGCGGGGCGCGTCTTCGGCCGAAGGTTCGCTCGACATGACCTTAAGCCCTCGCTCTCGACTCCAACGAGTCGCCCAACTCTAGCGGCGCAAGCGCCGCGACGCCACGCGCCAAAATGGCATTGCAACATGCCATTTGCCGGCGCGCCGCTATTTCGCGGCGACTGCCTTGGGGAGCGCTGGAAATGCAGCTTCCGACGCGACTGCCTTAATGGCGGCGAAACGCGCGATCAGCCAGGAGCGAAACAGCGCGACTGCTTCGTTGCTCAGGTCTTCGGGATGGGTGGTGAGATAATAGCCGTAGCCCTCGTCGAGCCAGAGTTCGAACGGGCGCACCAGCCGACCCGCCTTGATCTCTTCCTCGAACAGCAAGGGGTCGCTCAGCACCAGCCCGTCGCCCATCATCGCGTATTGCACCGCGAGTTGCTGGGTGTCGAACACCATGCCGCGATCGACCGAAAGGTCGGGCCGACCGATCGAGCGCGCGAGCATCTCCCAGAACATATGACGCGGCTTGTCCTCGAGCTTGAGGTGCAACAGGTCGCAGGAGGAAATGAACTTGGCGGGATCGGATCGGTCGACGGTCTGCAGCACTTTCGGGCTGCAGAGGACGGTCGAGCGCACCATCCAGAGGAGATCGTGGATTGCTTCGGTGACGCGCGGCTCGGTGTAGACGATCGCAATGTCGATATCGCCGTCGAGGTCCGTGCCGGTGGTCGGCTTGGAGACGATCTCAAGGCTGATGCCCGGATTCTCGGCGCGAAAGTCGCGCAATATCGGGATCGCGAGGCGAAGCGCGAAGGACGTCGGCAGCGCGACTTTGAGCACGCGCTTGGGCCGGCCCTTCTCCTTGATCACCTCGCCGAGCGCCTGATCGATCCGGTCGAACGATTTCGACACGACCGGCAGGATGTGGCGGCCCGCTTCGGTCAGCACCAACTGCTGCGGCCGGCGTTCAAACAACGGCACGCCGAGGAAATTCTCGAGCACGATGACGTGCCGGCTTACCGCGCTCTGCGCCACCGTCAACGAATTGGCGGCGGCCGTGAAACTCAGATGCTGACCCGCCGCCTCGAAGGCGCGCAAGGCATTGAGCGGCAACCACTTACGATCCATCGTCCCTCCACGCGGAAAATGACCGCGCCGCGCTAACTTATCCGGGTCGCTGCGAGCCGATCAAATGCGAGATCGTAGCCCATGCCCGGTCTATCCGAGAGCACGATTGACCCCGATGCGTCAACGCGCAAAGGCTCCGCCATCATATAATCTCGCCGGTCCACATCCCATTCCGGGGGATCGTAGGGAAATTCCAGGAAAGGCGCGGCGCACAAGCCCGCCGTCAGATGCGCGTTGGCGACGACGCCCATGCCATTGGTCCAGGTGTGCGGCGTGAAGCGCAGATTGTGCTCCTGCGCCATCAGGGCGACGCGGCGCAAGCCCGTAATGCCGCCAACCAACGCCGCGTCCGGTTGCAGCACGTCGAGGCAGCCCTCGGTGATCAGGTCGCGAAACTCATAGAGCTCGCGCGTCATCTCGCCGCCCGCGATGCGAACATCGACGCTATCGCGCAAAGTTCGCATGCCCGCGCGGTCGCCGCGATGCAGCGGCTCCTCCATCCAGTAGACGCCGATCCGTTCGAGTTCGCGCGCGACCTGGATCGCGTCCTTCAGCGACCAGGGCGCATAAGTGTCCCACGACATGCGCCAGCCTTGATTGCAATCGACCATCAGTTCGAGCTTGTCGCCGACGCGCGCGCGCACCGCCTCGAGCGCCTTGATGTCGGCGCGCCAGTCGCCGCGATGAAACCGGATTTTCAGCGCCGGAAATCCTAGCGCAAGGTAGCGTTCGGCCGCGTCGGCCAGCGCCTCGGGGCTGCGCAAAGTTCCTGACGAGGCATAGGCTTTCACCGAGTTGGAGAGGCCGCCGATCAGCTTCCAGCATGGCTGGCCGGTGATCTTGCCCGCGAGATCCCACAGTGCGAGATCGAGCGGCCAACAACGACCCCCATGAAAAGCGATATTGTTGAGAATGCGCCAGTGCCGCTCGATCGCCATCGCATCCTCGCCAATGAACAGATGCTCATGGCCTTCAAAACCAAGCATCATGTCGCCCGAGCCAATTCCAGTGACGCCGAGATCGGTATGAATCTGCACAATCGCCGCATTCCAGAAGGTGCGCGGCTTCGAGTCCCAGCTCGCATTGAAGGGAGGGTCAAAATGATAGCGATGCCGGGTGATCTCGATGGCCGTGATCGTCGCCTTGGGGGCAATCGCGAGGGCGGTGAAAGGCAAGAAGGTCTCCCGTCAATGTGCAAAATGAGCGGTGAAGTTGTCGAGGATCGTTAGCGCCAGGGAGGGCTGTCCAACTAACCCCGTCGACGCGTCGCCTATCTTAGCAACGATTGCGCTTTCAGAGATAGTTGGACCAGATCGTCTTGTAATCCGTATTTTTAGCGAATGCGGCCTGGACGCCCAACTTTAAGCACTGACGCAAAAGCCGTCATCGCCGGTCTGGCGCCTGACGGAAAAGCCCGGTTTTATCAGCCAATGCGCGTTTTAAGCGTCGACGACCGGCATTGACCCATCTCAGCGCTCCTCTATTGTGTGAGGCAACCGCGCCGGAAAAGCTGTCGATGTCGAACAAAGTTTACGACCAAATAATTAGTGTGGGATCGAATTGCGAGATTACCTGGAATTTGAGGTCCTACTTCAAGCACGAAAAAGCATATCCTTTCGATTGGCTGATCACGCATCAAAATTCAATCGTCGAGACGGTAAGAACCGATTTCCATGATTTATTGAATATCGACAATCTATCGATAAGCGCTGACAGAAGGACGATAAGATGCAACAAATTTAACATGCTTCATCATCACGATTTTGAACGAGATGAAAACGATCTCATTCGTGATGACATAGAGAGGCAAATTCCGTCGCTTCGCGCCAAATACACGATGCTTATCGCCAGATTATACGACTCCTGTCGAAGCGGAAATATCCTGCTTGTCAGAAATCGTGGCGAATTCGATAAACAATTGCTCGATTGGAAGATCGATCAGGACTTTGGAATTGCGCGAATTCTAGCATTGTTCCGGTCGCGCTTCGCGTCCGCTGAATTTAGTATGCTTGCCACCAATCTTGGCAGAACGGGCATCGACAAGGCTGAACAGGTCATTTGGGATTGCATTCACGACTACGGTGATTGCAACGAATATCAGGGATCAACAAAAGGTTGGACCGAGCTGTTTCAGAGGCATTCGCTTGAACTCAGAGGCGCGTGATTTCTGTTTCGTAAGAGTTTGTTTGAGCATCGGTATTCAAGCGGGATTTTTCCATCATGGCCGGGCTTGTCCTGGCCATTTGCTTTACCGGCCCTATCCGTCATCGCGAGCGCAGCGCGGCGATTCTGGGGCCGCGACGCGACCGCTTTCGAAAAGGAAAAGGGCGCGGGCTGGCACCCCGGATTTCTTCATTCCCAGCGATGATGGCGCGGGCTGTGCTTAAAGCGATGCTTAGCTTGGCGTCGCTGCGCACAAGCCCGGCTATGACCGTGGGTTGTTGCTCCACGAGTCTTTCGCTTTCGCGGAGAACCTCGCTCTTTTCGCGGAGAACCTCGCTCTTGGAGTCGTAACGGCCGCTAGCCACTACGCTCGACGGGACCGCTCCAGATTTTCCAACGCCACGCTGCTCGCCATCGACGCGCCGCCTTGTACTGACCTATTTTAACATTAGCTATTGTACATTCCGATCCAAGCTTTGCCGCCCCGACCCTTTCACTCCTCGTCCACCCGCGCTAAAGCACCCCTGTTCCCGAGACCCCCCTCCCCCATGACCTCCCTAAGCCCCGTCGCGCGCCGGCGCACCTTCGCCATCATCTCGCACCCGGATGCCGGCAAGACGACGCTGACTGAAAAAATCCTGCTGTTTGGCGGCGCGATTCAGCTTGCGGGCGAAGTGCGCGCCAAGGCGAACCGGCGGCAGACGCGGTCGGATTGGATGGGGATCGAGCGGGAACGCGGGATTTCGGTGGTCACTTCGGTGATGACCTTCGAATACGACGACTGCGTTTTCAACCTGCTCGACACGCCGGGCCACGAGGACTTCTCGGAGGACACCTACCGCACGCTCACCGCGGTCGATTCGGCGGTGATGGTGATCGACGCGGCAAAGGGCATCGAGGCGCGGACCCGCAAATTGTTCGAGGTTTGCCGGCTGCGCGATATTCCGATTGTCACCTTTATCAACAAGATGGACCGCGAGACGCGCGACCCCTTCGACCTGCTCGACGAGATCGAAAAGACGCTGGCGCTCGACACCGCGCCGCTGAGCTGGACGATCGGGCGGGCGCGCTCGCTTGCCGGGGCCTATGACATCCGCCGCAAGACGTTTCGCACGCTGGGCAAGAATGCGCCCGACATTCCCGCCTCCGGTCCCGACGATCCCGCGATCGCCGCGCTGCTGCCCGAGCACGAGCGCGCCGCCGCGATCGAGGAATTGACGCTGGCGGTCGAAGGCTGCCGTCCGTTCGACAAGCAGGCGTTCCTAGAGGGCCATCTGACGCCGGTGCTGTTTGGCAGCGCGCTGAAGGAATTTGGCGTTCGCGACCTGATCGACGCGATGGCGGAATTCGCGCCCCCGCCGCGCGCGCAGGCAGCCTCGACCCGGATGGTCGACGCCGACGAGCCCAAGATGACCGGCTTCGTGTTCAAAATTCAGGCGAACATGGACCCCAACCACCGCGACCGCATCGCCTTCATGCGCGTCTGCTCCGGCAAATTGCAGCGGGGGATGCGGGCCAAACTGGTGCGCACCGGCAAATCGCTCACGCTGTCCGCGCCACAGTTCTTCTTTGCGCAGGATCGTTCGCTGGCCGAAGAAGCCTATGCGGGCGACGTGGTCGGCATTCCCAATCACGGCCTGCTGCGAATCGGCGACACGATGACCGAGGGCGAGCAGATCGTGTTCCGCGGCGTGCCGAGCTTCGCGCCGGAAATCCTGCGCCGGGTGAAACTGTCCGACGCGATGAAAGCGAAAAAGCTGCGCGAGGCGCTGCAGCAGATGGCCGAGGAGGGCGTGGTGCAGGTGTTCCTGCCGCATGACGGCGCGAGCGCGATCGTCGGCGTGGTCGGCGCGCTGCAACTCGATGTCTTGTCCGAGCGCCTCAATGCGGAATATGGCCTGCCGGTCACGTTCGAGCAAAGCCGCTTCGAGATATGCCGCTGGGTTACGTCGGATGATCGGAACGAACTGGATAAATTCGTGTCCGCTTATCCCTCGTCGATCGCCGCGGACCTCGACGGCGCGCCGGTGTTCATGGCGAGTTCGGCCTTCAATTTGAAGTATGAGCAAGAGCGCTGGCCGAAGATCGCCTTCACCGACATCAAGGACTATCAGAAGGCCGCTTGAGCTTCGCAGCCTTGGGACGCGCAGGCTTGGGATGCGCAGGCTCGGGACGCGCAGGGTTAGGCTGGGCAGGCTTGGGCTGGGCGTGCCGCCACGCCATTTCCAGCGCGGCGGCGCGGCGGCCTCCGACAACAGAGCGAGCCGGGCCAGCGTCCCGCCGCGAGCGCGCCAGGCGTTTGGCAACGCCTCGGGCGCGACGGCGCATTTTAGCGCCTGCTCGTCGGGCCTGAGCTTGAGGTTCGCCCTCAGCCCGTCCGCAGCAAGCGTTGCAAAGGTGACACGCGCCTTGAAAGCTAGAGCGTTCCCCCGCTGATCTGAATCGATTTTTGGGATTCCCTTTTCCGGTTTGATGAACGATCCTGGGGTTTGCCTGATTTGGAGGTTAGCGAT
>JAYTRP010000050.1:0-2325 GCA_043746145.1 Hyphomicrobiales bacterium
GTCTTGACGGCAAAGACCCGTACGGGGCGAGAAATGTTCTTGAGATCTTTGTGCCCGAGATCGATGAAATCCGCGTCGATCTTGCCTCGCACATGCTCATAAGCCGCACTGGAAATCAGCACTCCGCCCGGCTCGCATATTCCTTCCAGACGCGCCGCGATGTTGACGCCGTCGCCAAGAATGTCGTCGCCCTCGATCAGCACATCGCCAAGGTTGACGCCGATGCGATAGATAATTCGCTTGCCCTCAGGCGCGGCGGCGTTTCGCTCGGCCATCAATTTCTGGATTGCGATAGCGCACTCGACCGCCGCCACCACCGACGGAAACTCCAGCAGTAGCCCGTCGCCCATCGTCTTAACGACGCGTCCCCCGCGCCCGGCGACAATCGGAGCCGCCGCCTCGCGGTGCTCGCGCACGGAACGTGCTGTCCCAGCCTCGTCCTCACCCATCAGGCGGGAATATCCGACCACATCGACGGCCATAATCGCGGCCAATTTGCGGGTTTCAGCCATTGCGCGCCCCAAGCAACGCCCAGCTTAGCACGATCGTGCTCTGGCGACTGTGCCGTTTCGTTTCCTGCCGTCGTAATTACCCACCCCCTTTCCAAGGGCGGGAATGTCTGAATCCATAGCGGTATGGATCGGACTGCTTTGCAGCGGCGCAGCAAAGAGCAATTGATCGAGTTGGTGCTGCGGCTTCAGCGCCCGGAGAAGACTTCGGGCACGTCGTCGAAGCCGCCCTCGACCGACAAGAAGGAAACCCGGGAGAACTCGCGTCCGGGCGGCGCGAAACGCGGTCACGAGCCGCACAATCGCCGGCTTGCGGATGATCCGGATGAGTTTGGGGACCACATTCCGAGCGTTTGCGAGGCGTGCGGCGGGTCGTTTTTGCCCGGTGCGGAGCGAGAGCTGATCGGCGAATACGACGAGATCGAGATTCCGCCGGTCAAGCCCTACGTCATCCGCCACCGGCGCTTCGCCTGCCGATGCGAACACTGCGCCGTCTCGGCGAAAGGGCCGGCTCCCGCAGTGGCGATGTCGACGCCGTTCGGGCCGCGCATTCACGCGCTGGCGATCTATCTCAAGGGCTTCCAGGCGCTTTCTTACGAGCGTCTGCGCGGGTTGTTCCACGATGCGTTCGGGCTCGCGGTGAGCGAAGGCGCGCTGATGAACATGTTCATCCGCTCGCACGCCCGGTTCGAAATCGAGGCTTCGAAGGCCAAGGCTCTCCTGCGCGCCGCCAAAGTTGTGGCCAGTGACGAGACCGGGGTTCGCATCGAAGGGACGAACTCCTGTCATTGGGTCTTTTATTGCAGGCAAGCGGTCGTGCATCAGCCCGATTACTCCCGCGCGGCCCGTGTCGTGGACGAGATGATGGACGGGCATGTGCCGGCGGTGTGGATTTCGGATCGCTATTCGGCCCAGCAATCGCACGGCGAGCGGCATCAGACCTGTCTGGCCCATCTGGCGCGCGACACGGCTTTCGCGTTCGAGCATGGTTCGGACGATCTGCCCTTCAGGTTCAAGCTTTGGTTGGGAAAAGCGTTCGATCTGGCCAAAGACATAACCGGCTTTGCCGCCTCGACGCGGGCGCGCAAGAAACGCGGCTTGGAGAAGCAGCTCATAGACCTCCTGGCCGCGCCGACCGGCTGCGATCTGGCGCGGGAACTGCAAGCCAAAATCGGACGGGCGCGCTGCCAGCTTCTGACCTTTTGCGACTTTCCCGGCGAGGTCGACGTCATCAACAATAAGTCCGAACGAAAGCTCCGTCCCAGCGTGATCCAGCGAAAGGTCACCAATGGCTATCGCGCCATGTGGGCCGCGCAAGCCGAAGCGGACGTGCGAACCACAATCGACACCGCTCGCCTCAAAGGCGCAAATCCCTTCCAGGTGATCTGCGCCACACGGGCTTGAACCCGCGACGCCGCGATTCACGCATTTGAAGCGATAGAGGGTGGGTAATTACACCGGGGCTTCCCCCAATCTGGCGCGCAAAGGCGGGCGCTGTCGGCGAGGGCGACGGCTGCGGGTCGACATTCCCCACGGCCATTACAAGACCATCACGATGGTCGCGGGTCTGCGTCTTTCCGGCCTCGTGGCTCAGAAGGCATACGACAAGCCGATGAATGCGGCCACGTTCGAGGAATGGGGGGAGAAATGTCTCGTGCCCACACTCTCGAAGGGCGACGTCGTCGTCATGGACAATCTGTCGAGCCACAAGGGGCCGAGGGGGGAGCAACTCATCAAGGCCGCCGGAGCGCAATGGCGATATTTGCCGCCCTACAGCCCCGACATGAACCCCATCGAAAAAGCCTATTCCAAACTG
>JAYTRP010000051.1:0-2325 GCA_043746145.1 Hyphomicrobiales bacterium
TGCCCTACCCCATGCTCGCCGGTGCACGTGCCCTCCATCGCGATTGCCCGTAGCGCTAGGCGCTTACTAAACGCTTCCGCGCGCGCGATCTCGCCGGAATCATTCATGTCGACCAATGGCGAAACGTGGAAATTGCCATCGCCGACATGGCCAACGATCGGCGCGATCAGGCCGATCTCCGCGATATCGCGCTGAGTCTCTTCGACACAATCGGCAAGACGCGAGATCGGCACGCAGACGTCGGTCGCGAATGGGCGCGAGCCGGGCCTGAGCCCAAGGCAAGACCAGAATACGTCGTGCCGCGCCTGCCAGAGGCGAGTGCGCTCTTCTGCTTGCGTGGTCCAGGCAAAAGGCCCGCCGCCGTTCTCGGCCGCAATTTCGCCGAACCGCTCCGATTGCTCGGCGACGCTGGCCTCCGTGCCGTGAAACTCGACGAATAGCATCGGCGTTTCCGGCAGCGACAACTTGGAATAGGCGTTGCAAGCCTGCACCTGCAGCTTGTCGAGCAATTCAATACGCGCGACCGGTAAACCAGACTGGATCGTCTCGATTGCCGTTACGCAGGCCGAGCGAACATCGGGGAATGGGCAATGTCCGCCAGCGATAGCCTCGGGGATTCCGGCGAGCTTCAAGGTCACCTCGACGATAACGCCAAGCGTTCCCTCCGATCCCACGAAAAGCCTAGTCAAATCATAGCCGGCGGACGATTTCCTGGCCCGGCTCGCGGTGCGTACAAACGCGCCATCCGCGGTGATCACGCCGAGCGAAAGCACGTTGTCCTTCATCGTGCCGTAACGCACCGCATTGGTGCCGGAGGCGCGCGTCGCCGCCATGCCGCCCAGCGAAGCGTCCGCGCCGGGATCGATCGGAAAAAACAAGCCGCTGTCGCGCAGATGCGCGTTGAGCGCCTTGCGCGTGATCCCCGGCTCGACCACGCAATCCAGATCTTCGGTATGCACCGCGATCACCTGGTTCATCCGGCTCAAGTCGATCGACAGGCCGCCATGCCGCGCATTCACGTGGCCTTCCAGCGAACTTCCCGCTCCGAACGGCACGATCGGAACATCATGCGCGGCGCAGATCGCGACCGCCTTCATGACGTCCTCCCGGCTTTCCGCGAACAGCACAGCATCCGGCGGCTCGGTCGGCAGCCAGGTCAGCGTGTGCCCGTGCTGCATCCGGACCGCCTCCGCCACCGAGATCTTATTGCCAAATTCGGCATTGAGCGCGGCGATGAGGGTGGCGACGGTGCGGGCGGACGGACGGCCTTCCCGGCGGCGTATCGGCGTGGTCATAACGTTTTGTGTCCTCCTGCGAGACGCGGGTAAATTGGGAGACGCGGGCGAAGCTTTGCGGCATATTGGCGCTTCGACCGCTCCCGCGCAACGAAAGCCGGCGCGAAAGCGTCCCGCTCCTGAAAAAGCAAGAGGTTGCCTTGATCGAACAGAACCCGCTGCTGCAAAATTGGACTGGCCCGTTTGGCGAGCCGCCGTTTTCCAAAATTCGCATCGACCATTTTCGTCCTGCGTTTGAAGAGGGCTTGCGACGGCGCAGCGCAGAGATCGCGGCGATCAAAGCCAATCCCGCGCCGCCCAGTTTCGACAATACAATCCTGGCGCTCGAGCGGGCCGGGGAGACGCTAGATAAAGTCGAGCGGGTGTTCTTCCATCTCGTCGGCACCGCTTCAACTGACGAGATCGAGGCGCTGGAGCGCGAGATGGCGCCTCTGCTTGCGCGCGACGGCGCGGCGATCATGCTCGACGACGCGCTGTTTAGCCGCGTCGATGCGGTCTATGCCGGCCTGCCAGCAAGCGGACTCGACGCCGAAGCGCGCCGGCTCGTCGATCGCCGCCGGCTCGCTTTCACCCGCGCCGGCGCTGGTCTGTCTCCGGATCGGAAGCAGCGGCTTGCCGAGATCAGCGAGCGGCTGGCGACGCTTAGCGCGGTTTTCGCACAGAACGTGCTCGCCGACGAAAAAGCCTATGCGCTAATCCTCGAAAGCCCCGACGATCTTGCTGGCTTGCCGCCCGAATTCCTAAGCGCGGCGGAGCGCGTTGCAGAGGAGCGCGGACATCCCGGCAAACACGCCGTCACGCTCACGCGCTCGTCGATCGAGCCTTTCCTGCAGTTCTCCACGCGCCGCGATCTGCGCGAGAAAGTCTGGCGCGCTTTCGTGGCGCGGGGCGCCGGCGGCGCCGAGCATGACAATGCCAGAGCCATGTCCGAGATCGTCGCGTTGCGGGCGGAAAAGGCGCAACTGCTCGGCTATGCCAACTATGCCGAGCACAAGCTCGCCGACACGATGGCGAAGACGCCGCAAGCCGC
>JAYTRP010000052.1:0-7345 GCA_043746145.1 Hyphomicrobiales bacterium
GGCGCAAAGTTGCTGCGGCTTAAAAAACCTTTGCCCAGCGCGCTTTAATCGTCTCGTGCGCGATGAGATTAACCTTGAGGGCGATTTAAAACGCTAATACGACGGCGTTGTAAGCCATGTGCGCGGCGACCGAGGTCGCCAGCCAGCCGGTGCGTCGGAACAACCAGGCGTTCATCGCGCCGAGCGCCGCGACCGGCGCCCACGACAGGGTAGGATGATAGACTGCGAAGAACGCCGCAGCGCCGGCGATCGCGCGCCAACCGCCCCATTCCCGATCGAGCGCGCGATAGAGCAAGCCTCGAAACAAATATTCCTCAGCAAAGGGTGCGAAGATCACCGCGAGAACAAAATAGGAGACTTGGGCGTTCGGCATGCTCTCCATGCGCGCCTTGGCCGTGTCGAGAATTTCCGCGATACTGGGCATCCCGTGAATCGCCCAGAGGTAGCCATGCGCGACCACGCCTAGCGAGGCGCCCGCCGCCGCGCCTACGATCAGCAACCCGACCATGCTCGCGCGGGAAAGCCCTGCAGCGTTCCCCGTGTTCCGCCACAGCCAGATGTCGCGCAAACTCACGCCGCGCCGTTTCAGAAAATGCGCGACAAAAGCGGATGTCACGAGGGCGCAGACTCCGTAGAGCGCCGCATTGACGATTGCGAGGCTCGCCGGGCCGAGCAAAGTGAGCGCTGCCGCAGACAGGATCGAGACCGCCTCCACGGTCACGCTGACGCCAATCATCGCGTGTAGCAGCGTCGGGGCCGGCGGCGGGGTCTCCGACCATGGATCGTACAGGTAAGGCAGGCGGTAGCGAAAATACTGCCACATCGCCGCAGCCGTCATGATGGAATAGACGACACCGGAGATCATCAGACTCCATTGCTCGGTCATCACGCCAATGCTGAAGGTCAGCAGCCCAATAGAAGCGCCGAGGCGTAGGCCGATCGGGACCTTTTGCTGCTCGCCTGACGACGAGGTCACGGTCGCGAGCGTGACAGTCTTTTCGGCGAGCGAGCGCGCGAACAGGAACCACAGCGCCGCGACCAGCAGGATGCGGCCAATATCGGCGGGAAAGCGCCACGCAGAGACAGCAAGCGCGAGGCCGACGATCCCCGAGGCGATCAAAGACCAAAGTCGCGCCTTGGCCTTCAACAGACTTTCGAGCCCGCGTGGCCAGGTCAACGCAATCCAAAGCGCCTGGCCCTCCGACGCCAGCGACTTAGGGCCCAATATCAAGAGGAAATATGTGCCAAACAGGATCGCGACGCCGGCCAGCCCGTTCCACGATGAGGCCGCGTTTGGCAAAACTCCGCGAAAGTTGAACACTTGCAGCGCCGCAATCGATAACGGCGCCAGCACGACCTGCACCAGCGCCCCGCCGTCGCGCCGCAGCCAGAGGAACTCCTTGGCATAGAGCGGCTCCCGTCCAAACAGCACGCCCGAGCGGGGCGCTCGCGCACTTGATCGAGCCACTTCGCCCGTGAGCCCTCGACGCGCGCTCGCTACGCTAGCGCTTACGGCGATGACGATCAAAAGGGCGGCTAGCACCGAGCATAAAGCGAGCCCGCGCCAGAACGCGAACCGCCCGTCCGCGCCAAAGCCGATCAGAAGGCGCGTCGAAGGCCACGGCAGCGGCGGCAGAATGCGTGCAATAGGCGCCAGCACGTCGGCCGCGTGCCGCTCTATGGCAGGGACAATGAACATCATCGCCATAAACGAGGCGAAGCCGAACCAACTCATCAGGCCGAGCACGGCGCCACGCGCCCGAGGCGAGAGTCGCAGGATAGCGCGGATCTCGATCGCCTTGCTGACGCAGGCGAGCGCCACCGTAAAAGGCGCCCCGATCAGCAGCGCCGCCGCGATGCCGCCGATCAATCCGTAATGCCAGCCGAAGATTATGCCGGGCAGCAGCGGCGCAGTGACGAACATTGGATTGGCCGCAACCGGCGCGAGCATCTCCGCCAGGAAGATTGCCGCCGGCGGGGCAGGATGGCTGAATAGCCATTCCCACATCGGATTGCGCGTTTGCTGCGCATCGAAGTCGGGGCCTTCGCCCTGACAAATCAGCATACCGCACCACCAGAGAAAATAAGCGAGCGCCACGAGGTCGGGCAGGGCCCCGGGTTGTCGCCACAGAGCGTCCGTCGAAAGCAGGGCCGCTGGCCGTTCGCGGATCGTCTGGCGCAAGGTCGCTGTGATTGCGCCAGCGTCACCCTCGCGGGCGCTGGCGAGATGCGAGGCCTCGGCATCAATAAGCCTGTTTTCACTGGCGGTGATGCGATCCGACATTCCCGGCGTCTTCGCAAGGAGATCCTCGTTTTTCGTGACCGCCACCGCAAACCAATCGTCGACCACGACACGGCCGAGCGCCTCGGCTTGCACGCGCTCCGCCGCCGCGGTCGCGAGCATCATGCCAATAGCGCAGACCCCATTTGCCGTGACGCCGATAAGGAGCCCTAGTGACAGCAATACCAACGGCAAGGACGCGCCGGATCTTCCCCCTAGGCGTCGCGCCAACTTGCTCCGACGGCGCACACGGCCCACAGCCCGTAAACGCGCCGCGCGCAGGAGCAACCACAAGGCGCGCCAGAAACTTGGGCCGAGCATTCGGCTCGGTACGGCGACATCAGACTCGTGGCCAGTCATGGCGACGCCGGAGTTCGCGTCAGTTCGAGGAAAACGTCCTCGAGGCTCTTGTCGCCATACGCTGTCCGCAAATCCGCGAGCGGCCCCTTGGCGACGACGGCGCCGCTGTCGATCACGACCACATGCGAGCAGAGCCGGGCGACGTGATCCATCAGATGGGTCGAAAACAGCACCGTCGTCCCGTCTGCGGCAAGATCGAGGATCAGATCGTAGAAAAGATGGGTCGACTCGACGTCGAGCCCGTTGGTCGGCTCATCGAGAATGAGGAGCTTGGGCTGGTGCAGAAGCGCGAGCGCCAGTCCGAGCTTCTTCTTCATGCCGCGCGAATATTCCTCCGCGAAATTGTCGAGTTCGACGGTGAGTTGCATTTTGTCGAGCAGCGGCGCCAGGCGCGCCATCGCGACCCCGACGTCGAGCCCGTGCATGCCGGCGCTGAGCTGCAAGGTCTCCCGCGCGGAGAGGTAAGTGTAGAACACCGGCTCGTCGGGGAGATAGCCGATACGCCGCTTCAGTTCGACGCGATCGATGAAGGCGTCGAGCCCGTCGACCAGGAGCCGGCCCGAAGTCGCCTTCATCACGCCCATGAGCAGACGAAATAGCGTTGTCTTTCCCGCGCCGTTGCGTCCGAGCAAGCCGCAGATCTGGCCGGTGGGGACAGAGAAGTCGGCGCCATTCAGCGCGCGCTTGTCGCCGAACGTCTTCACGGCGCTTTCGACCGAAACAAGGGGTGCGATGGCGACCAGGGGATCGGACTCTGACGTGGACATTGCAAAGCTCCCGCGTGGGTCCGCACGATGATAGGTAGATTGGGCCATGGCGCGGCTCGTCCCCAAAGGCGTTAGCTTAAATCGCTCGTTGCTGCTTAAGCGGCCGTTTCCAGTCATTGCGGGCCATTTCGCCGTTCGAACCGCGGCATCTCGCCTTGCGTACCCCGCCGCGATTCGATAATCGCGAAGCCATGCTTATCCACGTCCTGCATATCGGCCGGTGGCTTTGACGGCCGCCGCGCCGGTCGCGATTATCATGGGCAGTCAGTCGGACTGGTCGACGATGCGCGCTGCCGCGGAAACCTTGGATGAATTGGGCGTCGAATACGAGGCGCGGATCGTCTCAGCCCATCGCACGCCCGATCGCATGGTTGCTTTCGCCAAAGGCGCGCGGGCGGCGGGCGTGAAAGTCATTATCGCGGGCGCGGGCGGGGCGGCGCATCTTCCCGGCATGACGGCGGCTTTCACGACTTTGCCGGTATTTGGCGTGCCGGTGTCTTCGCGCGCGCTTTCGGGGCAGGACAGCCTACTCTCGATCGTGCAAATGCCGGCGGGAGTGCCCGTCGGCACACTCGCGATCGGCCCGCCGGGCGCGGTGAACGCGGCGTTGCTGGCCGCGGCGGTGCTGTCGCTCTCGGATGCCGGGCTTGCGGTGCGCTTGCAAAACTGGCGCGATGCGCGACGTGACGCTGTAGCGGAATTCCCCAGGGACGAGCCTGCTGCATGATTCTTTCGCCGGGCGCGACAGTAGGCATTCTGGGAGCGGGCCAACTCGGGCGCATGCTCGCTATCGCCGCGCTCAAGCTCGGGCTGCGCTGCCACATCTACGCGCCGGAAGTGGAGGCGCCCGCGCATGATGCGGCAAGCGCAAAGACGGTCGCGGCGTATGACGACGAAGCGGCGCTGCGGAGATTCGCGGAAAGCTGCGATCTCATTACTTTCGAATTCGAGAACGTGCCGGTCGCTTGCGTCGAGCTGATCGAGAGTATCAAGCCTGTTCGTCCCGGCTCGAAGGCTCTCGCGCTGACTCAGGACCGCCTGGTCGAGAAGACGTTTCTTCGCGGGCTCGGGCTAGAGACAGCGCCGTTCATCGGCGTCGAGGACACTGGCGCGCTCGCCCGCGCGGTGGCCGAACTCGGTCGCCCCTCGATCCTTAAGACGCGCCGACTTGGTTATGACGGCAAGGGTCAGGCGATGATCCGCGAGGGCTCCAACGTCGCAGCGCTACATCGGACGCTCGGCGGCGCGCCGATGATCCTGGAAGGTTTCGTCGCTTTCGAGCGGGAAGTCTCGGTCATCGCCGCGCGCAGCCTCGAAGGCGCAGTCGTCGCTTACGACCTTTGCGAGAACGAGCACGAGCGTCACATTCTTGCCCGCACGCGGGTTCCCGCCCACGTCGCGCCGGCGCTGGAATACGCGGCCCGCGACATAGCCACGAAAGTACTCGAGGCGCTCGACTATGTCGGCGTGATCGGCGTCGAGATGTTTGTCGCCCGCGGGGCGGACGGCATGGAGCGGCTGATCGTCAACGAGATCGCGCCGCGCGTGCACAATTCCGGGCACTGGACGATCGATGGCGCGCAGACCTCGCAATTCGAGCAGCATATGCGCGCGATAGCGGGCTGGCCGCTCGGCGTGTCGACGCGCCACGGTCGGATCGAAATGCACAATTTGATCGGGGAGGACGCCGACGAATGGCGCGATATTCTCGCTCAGCCCGATCTCAGCCTGCATCTCTACGGCAAGCTGGAGATGCGGCCCGGGCGCAAGATGGGCCACGTCACGCGGGTGCTGCCGTAGGGCGCTTCACGTCGGCGGGTCGACGCCAAGCTCGACGGGTTTGCCCACGAAACGCGGCGGCGTGTTGATCGTGACGTCGATCAACGCCGCCACCCGCGCCGCAACTTCGCGTATTTGGGTCTTGGCGGCGTAGCGCTGCGGCACGGCTTGCGCCTCGTAGCCGTCGTCTTGAATTCCGTGACGCTCGGCGAGGAACAGAGCGCGCGCGAGATGAAATTGCTGCGAGACGACAATGACCCTGTCCTGGCCGAACACGAGGCGCGCGCGCAGCACGGAATCGAGCGTGCGAAAGCCGGCGTAATCGCGGTAAATCCGATCAGCGGGAACGCCGGCTTCGATCAGGGCGGAGCGCATGTCGGCAGGCTCGTCATAACCGCCGCGGGGACGACCGCCGCGGGCCTGATTGCCGCTAACGATCAAATATTCGACTTTGCCAGCATGATACAGCGCGGCGGCGGCTGTAATCCGATTCTGGAAATAGGGGTTGGCGACATAGTCACGCAACAGGCGCGAGGAACCGAGCACGAGCCCCGCCTTGGCGGGCGGGATATCAGCCAAATTTGTGTAGATGCGTGCGCGCGAATCGAGTTCGACGCCGAACCAGACCGCGCCCACGAGGATCGCCGCCGCGACGACCGCACATAGGACAACGAGGCCGAGGAGCCTCACCTTGGCAAGATCGTCGCGCCCATCAGCGCCTCATCGATCGAGGACGCGCATTGACGGCCCTCTCGTATCGCCCAGACGACCAGCGACTGCCCGCGCCGCATGTCGCCGCAAGCGAACACCTTGCCAACTGACGAGGCGTATTTGTTCGTGTCAGCGAGCACGTTGCCCCTGCCGTCGAGCGCAACGCCGAGATCGGCGAGCATGCCTTCCTTGACCGGCGATACAAAGCCCATCGCGAGTAGCACCAGGTCGGCCTTCAGCAGGAATTCCGTGCCTTCGATTGGCCTCAACTTGTCGTCGAGGCGAATACATTCGATCGCAGTAACGGCGCCGTTTTCGCCTTCGAACTTACGCGTCAACACGGCGAAATCGCGCTCCGCGCCTTCTTCGTGGCTGGACGAGGTGCGCAACTTCACCGGCCAGTTAGGCCAGTTGAGCATCTTGTCCTCAGCCTTGGGCGGCGTCGGCATGATTTCGAGCTGCGTCACCTTAAGCGCGCCCTGCCGGATCGAGGTGCCGATGCAGTCCGAACCCGTGTCGCCGCCGCCGATGACGACGACATGCTTGCCGGCTGCCAGGATCGGCTCGTTGGTGCCGATCGGCTCGCCGGAAACGCGCCGATTCTGTTGCGGCAGGAATTCCATCGCGAAGTAGACGCCCGAGAGGTCACGGCCGATCGCGGGCAGATCGCGCGGCTGCTCGGCGCCGCCGGCGAGCGCGATCGCGTCGTAAGTGTTTGTTAGTTCCTGGGCGGTGATGTCGAGCCCTACCGTCGTCTTGCAGTGGAACGTCACGCCCTCGGCCTTCATCTGCACGACGCGCCGCTCGATATGGCGCTTTTCGAGCTTGAAGTCGGGAATACCGTATCGCAGCAGGCCGCCCGGATGCTGGTTGCGCTCATAAACATGGACGTCGTGGCCCGCGCGAACGAGTTGCTGCGCGCAGGCGAGGCCCGCCGGTCCCGAGCCGACGACCGCGACCTTCTTGCCGGTCTTCTTTTCCGCGGGTTCAGGCTTGATCCAGCCTTGCTCCCAGGCGCGGTCGACGATTGCGCATTCGATCGTCTTGATGGTGACGGCGGAGTCCTGGATATTCAACGTGCACGAGGACTCGCACGGCGCGGGGCAGATGCGGCCGGTGAATTCGGGGAAGTTGTTGGTGGAGTGCAGGTTCCGCGCCGCCTCCTGCCAATCGCCGCGGTAGACCAGATCGTTCCAGTCGGGGATCTGGTTGTTTACGGGACAGCCGTTGTGGCAGAAAGGAATGCCGCAATTCATGCAGCGCGACGCCTGATTGCGCGTCGTCTCCTCGCTCAGCGGGAGCATGAACTCGCGATAATGCCGGATGCGGTCGGAGGCTGGAGCATACCGCCGGTCTGCGCGATCGATTTCGAGAAACCCCGTGACCTTGCCCATCTTAGCCTTCCCTGCGCATCCGTCGCATCCTCAACGCGACGGTGCGCGTTTGC
>JAYTRP010000053.1:0-21168 GCA_043746145.1 Hyphomicrobiales bacterium
CGCCGCCGAGCCGGACAAAGGGTCCGCCGCGGTGGGCGCTAGTGTAAAGATGGGCTATTTCGCGCAACACTCGATGGATTTGCTCGACGGCGATCGCACGATTTTCGAGTCGCTGGGCGATGCGTTCCCGCAAGCGGGGCAGGGGTCGCTGCGCGCTCTAGCGGGTTGTTTCGGATTCTCGGGCGACGATGTCGAGAAGAAATGCCGGGTATTGTCGGGCGGCGAGAAGGCGCGGTTGGTCATGGCCAAGATGCTGTATGATCCGCCAAATTTCCTGGTGCTGGACGAGCCGACCAACCATCTGGATCTCGCGACCAAGGAGATGCTGATTGGAGCGCTGGCGCAGTTCGAAGGCTCCATGCTGTTTGTTTCGCACGACCGCCGCTTCCTCGCCGCGCTTTCCAACCGCGTGCTCGAACTGACCCCGGACGGCGTGCACAAATACGGCGGCGGTTATACGGAATACGTCGCGCGCACCGGCCAAGAGGCGCCGGGGCTGCATGTTTGATAGGCTGGGGGGTGTCCCTGCTGGACGCCCACTTTGGCCCTTGTTTTCGTCATGGCCGGGCTTGTCCCGGTTATCCGCGCGGGGCCGCTGGCAATTCATTCTGAAGGCTACATCCGGCTTGACGGCGTGTACAAGCCCGGCCCTTGCGGAAAGGCGGCCTACACTCCAACTAAAGTCGTTTAAGCGCCGCCGGAGCCAGCTTGTCAGCAGGCGTCACTGTCAGAAAAGGTAGGGGCTGGTCGGCGTCGCGCGAGGCTGGTCGCAAATGTAAACGCGGACCGCTCAGTCCATCCGCATCGCGATTCCCGCTTGCGCCATGTGCTGCTTGGCCTGACGGATCGTGAATTCGCCGAAATGGAAGATTGAGGCGGCGAGCACGGCGCTGGCGTGGCCTTGCTGCACGCCGTCAACGAGATGGTCGAGATTTCCCACACCGCCTGACGCGATCACGGGAATCGTCACCGCGTCCGCGACGCCCCGCGTGAGTTCCAAATCGAAGCCGATCCGGGCGCCGTCACGATCCATCGAGGTGAGTAGGATTTCCCCGGCGCCAAGCTCGGCGACTTCGTGGGCGAACTCTATCGCGTCGATTCCCGTGTGTCGCCGTCCACCGTGGGTGAAAATCTCCCAGCGCAGCGGTTCGCCGGGCGATGAGGCGCGCTTGGCGTCGATCGCCACCACCACGCACTGGCTACCGAATTTCTCCGCCGCCGCGCGCACGAATTGCCGATCGGCGACGGCGGCCGAGTTGATCGAAACCTTGTCGGCGCCGGCGAGCAGTAGCTTGCGGATGTCCTCGGTGGTGCGAACGCCGCCCCCGACCGTCAGCGGCATGAAGCAGACTTCGGCCGTGCGGCGAACGACGTCGAACAGAATTCCACGATTCTCGTGGCTGGCGGTGATGTCTAGGAAGCAAAGCTCGTCCGCGCCCGCCTTGTCATAGGCGATCGCGCATTCCACGGGATCGCCGGCGTCCCGCAGATTGACGAAATTGACGCCTTTGACGACGCGCCCATCCTTCACGTCCAGACAGGGAATTACGCGAGACTTGAGCATTACTCTGCGGCGTTCTGTAAAGTGAATCGCTTGATCAGCGCCAGCGCCTCCGCCGGGTCGAGCCGGCCGTCGTAGAGCGCGCGGCCGGAGATCGCGCCGGCGAGCTTGGCGCAATCGGGTTCGAGCAGGCGCTTGACGTCTTCGATCGAGGCGAGGCCGCCCGAGGCGATCACCGGAATTGTCAACGCCTCCGCAAGCGCCACGGTCTGGGAGAGGTTGAGGCCCTGCATCGCGCCGTCGCGGGCAATGTCGGTGTAAATGATCGCGCAGACTCCGGAATCCTCGAAAATGCGCCCGAGGTCGAGGGCGGAGACGTCGGACTGGCGCGCCCAACCTTCGACCGCGACGCGGCCGTCCCGCGCGTCGATGCCGACCGCGATTCGGCCGGGATAGATGCGAGACGCCTCACGCACGAAATCAGGGTCCTTCAGCGCGGCGGTCCCGATGATGACGCGCGCGACGCCGTGATCGAGCCAACCCGCGACGGTGCGCATGTCGCGCATGCCCCCGCCTAGCTGTACTTTCATGGTGGTCGTGGCGAGGATCTGCTCGACCGCAGTTGCGTTAACCGGGCGGCCGGCGAAAGCGCCGTCGAGATCGACCACGTGCAGGTATTCGAATCCCTCCGCCTGGAATTTCATGGCCTGCGCGGTGGGGTCGCCGTTGAAGACCGTCGCTTGCTCCATGTCGCCATGCACAAGGCGCACGCATTCGCCATTCTTCAGATCGATCGCGGGAAACAGGATCACGGGCGCCACCTCAGGAAGTTGGCGATTAGCGCCAGGCCGAGCGTCTGGCTTTTCTCAGGATGGAATTGGGCGCCGACCCAATTGTCGCGCGCGACGATCGCCGTGATCGGGCCGCCGTAGTCGGTGGTCGCCACGATGTCGTCGACGTCGCTGGGGTAAAGTTGATAGGAATGGACGAAATAGGCATGCAGACCGGGGCGAAGCCCTTCGAGCAGGGCGTGCGGACGGCGCATATCGAGCGTGTTCCAACCCATGTGCGGGATCTTGAGGCTGGAGTCGTTTGGGCGGATGGGCGCGACGTCGCCTTTGATCCAGTCGAGGCCGTCGACAGTTTCATGTTCGAGGCCGCGAGCCGCCATGAGTTGCATGCCGACGCAGATGCCCAGAAATGGCCGGCCGCGGCGTCGAACGCTATCCTCGAGCGCGCCGACCATGCCATCGACGCCGTCGAGTCCTCGCCGGCAATCGGCGAAGGCGCCGACTCCGGGCAGAACGATGTGATCCGCCTGGGCCACTCGCTCGGGGTCGGCGGTGACTTCGATGGCCAAGTCCAGCCCCGCCTCGCGGGCGGCTCGCTCAAATGCTTTATGCGCGGAATGCAGGTTGCCCGAGCCGTAATCGACAATCGCGACGCTCATCGTCCCCTCTGCGGGAACAGGCCGACAATCCCGGGGTCACCGCGCTGGGTCACACCCGTTCGAGCGGCGGTCGCGGCGCTGGAACGAGCAATGGCGCTGACGAGGTAAGCGCGCTCGGCGCGCGCGGCGCCGTCTTCCAGCAACACGTCGGCCACGGGACGCCCCGCTCTCGAGAGCGCGTCGGCGCGCAGCGCATGGCCCGCAAAGCCAAGATAAAGCGCGCCAAGCGCGAATAAGGCGAACGCCGCGCCCGACGAAAGGATTTCCGAACTGGCTAGGACGACGATGATCGCCGCCGCTACGACATAGCCAATCAGGGCCAGCCATAGGCCGCGCGCGAGCAGCCAAAATGGTCCCAAAATCAACGCGCCTGGGGAAAAGCCGCTCTTGACGGCGCGCACTTGCTCAAGGCCATGCGAGCCCTGAACGGGCTCCGGCGCATGAATCGCGTAGATACCCATAGGGGCCTCCTGTCTTAAAGCGCGCCCTTGGTCGATGGTATTCTGGCGGCCTGTCTTGGATCGATAGCAATCGCGGCGCCAAGAGCGCGCGCAACGCCCTTGAAGCACGACTCTGTAATGTGGTGACTGTTCAGGCCGTATAGCGTTTCGATGTGCAGCGTCACGCCCGAGTTCATCGCGAAAGCCTGGAAAAATTCGCGCACCAGCTCCGTGTCGAACGTCCCAATTTTCGCTGTGGGGAAAAGGGTGTGGAACACGAGAAACGGGCGGCCGGAAACGTCGATCGCGACCCTGGTCAGCGTATCGTCCATCGGCAGCAGGCAGTCGGCGTACCGCGTAACTCCGCGCTTATCCGCGAGCGCCTGTCGTAGCGCTTGCCCGAGCGCGATGCCGACATCTTCGACCGTGTGGTGATCGTCGATATGCAGGTCGCCTTTGGCGGAGATCGTCATGTCGATCAGCGAATGGCGAGCGAGTTGGTCGAGCATGTGGTCGAAGAACCCAATGCCGGTCGCGATTGTGCCAACGCCCGACCCGTCAAGGTCGATCTCGACCGAGATCTCGGTCTCGTTCGTTTTGCGGGAAATCGCACCCCTACGCATTTTAGCCCTCTCGAACGCCCAATCTTTAGGCAGACTGATAGCAAGACGCGGGACAATACGCCATGCCTACTACACCGGGTGAAGAGACTAGTGCTGCCTCGCGATCCTCATGCAAAGTCCCGCCGTCTTACACTCTGACCGGCGTATCGGGATAGGATAGCTGCTCGCGAGCCCGCCAGTCATGCGTGACGTAGTTCAGGATCACCGACCGCCGCACGCCCTCGATTGGGCGTTTCTCGAAGCCGTGCCAGCTATTGTCGCCGGGCACGAACACCATCGCTCCGCCGCGCCCGAACGGCGAGACGCCCCAATGGCGCTCGGGCGTTTCGTAAATATCGGTGCCGAGCGCTTCATGGCCGGGACCCTGCGACAGGTAAATCAGGCAGGTGAACTTCTTCACGCCCAAATCAGTGTGCGGTTGCAGCCAAAATCCGTCGACATCCTGGGCATATTCAAGCCGCAGGAAAGTATTGTCGATCGGCGCGTCGAAGGCTTGATGAATGAGCCGGGTGATGCGGGTCGATTGCAGCGCCTCGGCCACGCAACCCATGACGGGAAACCGCTCCGCCCCGGTCGCGTCGAAATAGCTGCGCTGGTCGTTGTGCAATTCGCGCTTGCCCGAGACGCCATCGAGCACGGGCGGCGCGAAAGGCAGCAGCGCCAATTCCTCGGCGATGTCCTCGGGGAAAACGCTTTCCAGGAGATAGTGGCGGTAGGGATGATCAAACGTCCGGCGAGCCGCGATCGCGGCCTCGAAGGATTTCGCGACGCGGTCGGCGGCGCCTGAGAAGGTCTGAGACATCGGCGCTATTCCGATTCAGTTGATGCCGAGGGCGGCCATATAGAGTTCGAGGATGGCGTCCTCCTCGATCCGCTTGTCGCGATCCTGCTTTCGGATCGAGACGATCTTCCGCATGATCTTGACGTCGAAGCCGTTGCCCTTGGCCTCGGCGTAAACTTCCTTGATGTCATCGGCGAGCGCCTTCTTGTCTTCTTCGAGACGCTCGATGCGCTCGATAAAGGCGCGAAGGTGCTTGGAGTTGACCTCTTCGCTTCCTTCAACGACGGGATCGTTGCCGTTGTCCATGTTGTTGCGTTCTCAGAGTCGATGGGGCGAATGGCATGGCTTCCCGCGCCCGCCGCGTCAAGCCAAACGGCGCGCGCGCACTCCACCGACAATGCGTGTTCCCCAATCCATCTGCGCGCGAGCCTCCGATGACGCGAGCAGCGGCGCCAGCATGTCGGCCAGCCTGTCGGCCCAGTGTTCTGCGTCATCTTGAGTCGCGATCAGGTCCTGGCGCACTTCGATCAGCACGTTCGAGAGCCCGCGCGGCGTGGCGATCGTGTCGATCGTATCGCCGGCAAGCCCGCCGTCATAGGGTTCGTTGTCGCCGATTTCCTCCGGCTCGAGGCCATATCCAGCCAACGCGCCGAGCAGCGCGTGGGGAAGCCTGGGGTCGGCGTCCCACAAAACCCCGACCTTCCAGGGTCTAGACTGGCCACGCCAGATCGGCGTGAAGGAATGAACTGACAGGATCGCCGGCGGCTCCCCACTCGCCAGCATCGCCTCGACCTCCGCGTCGACGGCGTCGCGGTAGGGCGCCCAGTACAGGCGCCGGCGCCGCTCGATCTCTGAGCCGTCGATGCGCGCATTGCCCGGCACGATCGCGCCGTCGGAATAGCGCATCACCAGCGTCGGGTCGTCGTCGCCGCGATTCGGATCAATCAGCAGCCGCGAAAACGTGGATAGGACTGCGGGCGCCTGAAGGCGCTGCGCGAGTCGGCGGCTCAGCCATGCCGCGCCAATGTCATAGGCGATATGACGCTCGACCGCCTCGCGGGGCATGCCAAGCGCGCCATATCCTGGAGGAAAGGCGTTCGAGGCATGGTCGCAGATCACCAGCGCGCCTGCGTCAGCGCGTCCCTCCACCCGCTCGAAAGGCATGAAGGCGTCGTGCGCCTTGGTGAGTTCGAGGGAAAGTCTAGCGTCCATTCGCCCCCTTGCTCGACCGGTGCGGCGAGAATAAGGACGCGGACCTGACGGTGACGCGACGCGGCGCGGCGTTCCTGACAAAACGACTTGCCTGACAAAACGACTTGCCTGACAAAATGACTTGCCTGACAATACGACTCGGAAGGGACGGAGTTCATGTCTGAAGCCGTTTCCGCCGCTTCGCCGCGTGGCGACGCCGCTGCGGCTTTCGCGGCGTTGGTTGTCGGCGCGATCGCGATGGGCATATCGCCCATCTTCGTGCGGCTCGCCGATGTCGGGCCTTTCACCAGCGCCTTCTGGCGCGTTTCGCTTGCGCTGCCCGCGCTATATCTCTGGATGATCCTCGCCGAGCGCGGTCAAGCGGGCGCGAGCAAGGGAGTGCGCTTCTCGACGCCGACGATCCTCGCCGGTCTCGCTTTTGCTGGCGATCTGCTATTCTGGCATGCCTCGGTTCTCAAAACGAGCGTCGCCAACGCCACCTTCTTTGCAACCACCGCGCCGATTTGGGTCGTGTTCTTCAGCTGGCTTTTGTTCAAGGAGCGCGTGCGCGGCGCAACCCTGATTGGTCTGGCGCTTTGCCTCGCTGGCGGCGGCGCCTTGCTCGCGCGAAGCCTGCAAGTCCGGCCCGAAGGCGCGCTAGGTGATTTGTTCGGCCTGGCGACGGGCTTTTTTTTCGGGCTTTACTTTCTTGCCGTCGAGAGGGCGCGCCAGGGCGCTTCGGCGGCGCGTGTGACGTTTGAAGCCTCGCTGATCACCGCCGCGGCGATATTGGTCTTCGCGGTCAGCGTCGAACATGTCCTGCTGCCGCGCACTCTCGGCGGCGCGGCGGCGCTGCTCGGAATGTCCTGGATCAGCCATGCGGGCGGGCAAGGGCTGCTGTCGGTCGCGCTTGGCCGGCTGCCGGCGACTTTTTCCTCGCTCGTCATCTTCCTCGAGGCGATCGCCGCGGCTGGCTTCGCCTATATGCTGCTCGGCGAACCTGTCTCTGCGGCGCAGGCGGCGGGCGGCGTGCTGATTCTGGCCGGCATCTTCGTAGCGCGGCCGCGCTGAAGGTGGTTGACAGCGCCCGCTCGGATCAGTTTATGCGACGCCGACACCCCGGTCCCTGCATCATGAAACGGCGTTACGCTCTGGCAATTCTTGGTCTCGCGCTGTTGGCGGCGTCGCCCGCCCGCGCCGACTTCCGCATGTGCAATCTGACTTCCGATCGCATCAGCGTCTCGCTTTCCTACACCGACGGGCAGCATTGGGTCAGCGAAGGCTGGTGGAACCTGAAGCCGACCGACTGTGACACGTTGGTCAGCGGCCCGCTGGCCGCGCAGTACTATTACGTGTACGCGATGGATGAGCGCGGCGGCGAGTGGAAGGGCAAAGCCTTTATGTGCACGAGTGACCGCGAATTTAAAATCGAGGGGCGGCAGGACTGCTTCGCGCGTGGCTACGAGCGTACGGGTTTTTTCGAAGTGGACACGGGCCATGACGCCAAGAACTGGACTGTCCAACTGACGGACCCAGGCGTGCGCTGAAGGTCGGGGCTTTCCCGGCGGACGAATAGTTTTTGCGGACGAAATTGCGATGGGAGAACGCGCATGACACGACGCTCGCGCCGCGTGAAGATGATCGCGACCCTGGGGCCTGCCTCGTTCGAGCCTGAAGTGGTGAAGGCGCTTTTTCTCGCCGGCGTCGACGTTTTCCGCATCAATATGAGCCATGCCTCGCATGACATGATGCGGGAACGCGTGGCGACGATCCGCAAGCTGGAGGAGGAGGTCGAGCGCCCGATCGGCATCCTCGTCGATCTGCAGGGGCCAAAACTGCGGGTCGGCTTGTTCGCCAACGGGTCGGAGGATCTGCGTAAAGGCGATATCTTCACGCTCGACGACAATCCGAAGCCGGGCGACCACGCGCGCGTGCAATTGCCGCATCCCGAAATTCTCGAATCGCTGCGGCCGGGCCATCGCGTGCTGATCGATGACGGCAAGGTGCTGCTACGCGTGCAGACCCATACCGACCAGCGTTCGGAATGCGTCGTCGAGGTCGCCGGAAAAATCTCCAACAAGAAGGGCGTCAGTCTGCCCGACACGACCTTGCCGACGTCGGCGATGACGGCCAAGGACCGTGCCGACCTGCATGCGGCGCTGGACGAGAACATCGACTGGATCGCCCTCTCCTTCGTGCAGCGGCCCGAGGACGTGATCGAGGTCAAGCAGATCGTCGGCAATCGCGCCTCGGTGATGGCGAAGATCGAAAAGCCGCAGGCGATCGACCGCCTCGAGGGGATCATCGCGGTTTCGGACGCGATCATGGTCGCGCGAGGCGATCTCGGCGTGGAAATGCCGCTGGAGCGCGTACCCGGTCTTCAGAAGACCATCACCCGCATGGCGCGCAAGGTAGGCAAGCCGGTGGTCGTTGCGACGCAGATGCTGGAATCGATGATCACGACGCCGGTGCCGACCCGGGCCGAAGTGTCGGATGTCGCGACCGCTGTGTTCGAGGGGGCCGATGCGGTGATGCTGTCGGCGGAGAGCGCTTCGGGTCAGTTTCCGCTTGAGGCAGTCGCGACGATGAACCGGATCGCCGAAACGGTCGAAGCGGAGGCGATCTATCGCGGGATCATCGATTCGCAACGCGCAACGCCCGAACCGACCGGCGCCGATGCGATCGCCGAGGCGACGCGCTACGTCGCCGACACGCTGGGCGCTAAAGTAATCTGCGCCTGGACCGCGTCGGGCTCCACCGGCCTGCGCATCGCGCGCGAACGGCCCGCTTCCGCTGTTTTGGCGCTCACTCCATTCGTCGAAATCGCGCGTCGCCTCGCCCTCGTCTGGGGCGTTCATCCCGTCGTGACGGACGACGCCCGCGACGAGCGCGACATGACTAACCGCGCCTGTCGCCACGCTTATATCGACGGATTCGCGGGGGTAGGCGACCGGGTGATCGTGGTCGCCGGCGTGCCGTTTGGCACTTCGGGCAGCACGAACAACCTGCGCATCGCCGTTGTCGGGGCGGACGGCGGGGCAGGGTGAGATTTACCGCCTTCAAAGTCGGACGTCTCTAGAGGCTGGCGTCTTTCGCCGCCTTGAAGGGCTCCCCCTCCCGCTCCACAGGAGACGAAATTCCTGCCCGCCGATCCACTTCGACGATCTCGGCGACCACCGCGCCCGGGTCCGCAAAATGCGGGGAATGGCCGATCCCCTTCATGATGCATAGCGTTGCGCCGGCGATTTCATGGGCGCAACGCTCGGCGTGCATGCTCCGTGACACCAGCGTATCGAATTCGCCCATTATGATCGCCGTAGGGCGCGCGATCTCGCCGTAGCGCGGTGAGAGCGTGGCAGCGTGGTTGCAGAGATCGACGAAGTCCTCGGCATTGGCGAGAAACTGCCAAGGCCGCAGCACGAGGGAAACCCGGGTGCGCTCGGCATAGTCCCTTGGAACCGCGTTCGGCGCGAACGTCGCAACGAGCGCCTTGTTCAGCGTGGCGAGTCCGAGCAGAGGCGCCAGCAGCCAGCGAAAGGCGCCTCCCATCAGCGGCGACGCGGCGATGCCGTAGTACCAGGAGACGCCACCCTGCCAGGGATAGGCGACAGGGGCCAGCAGCACGAGCCCGCGTGTAAACGCTGGCGCATCTAACGCCATGGCGAGTCCGAGCACGCCCGAAAGCGAGTGAGAAACGACGATGGCGCTCTCCACCCCTCGCTTTTGCAGCGCAAGCCGCAGCCATTGCGCCTGAACGCGCGGCGAGGCCGCCTCGCGTCGGGGACCCAATCGATCGCTCCAGCCGTGTCCCGGACGGTCTATTGCGAACACGCGAAAACCAAGAGTGGCGAGCGATTCGGCCAGTGCGACATGCAGGTCGGCGAAATTGCCCGAGGCGCCATGCGTCAGCAGAACCGCTCCACGTTCGGGCCCGCGCGGGGCAGTCTCGACGACATGAAGCGCGCCGGGGCCAACATCGACCAGCGCGCCGACGACAGGATATCTCGCTTCCACCGCGCGAGAGAAGAGCAAGGTGAATGTCGCCAGACCCGCAAACGCCAAAGCCAGCGAGGCTACGACCAACGCCCAAGTTCCCGTCAGAGCGTGCGGCCTGCAAGCACGGCCTTCACGCGCGCTTCCGCGTCACGCAGCGGCTCATATTCAGGCGCCAGCGCGAGCGCGCGGTCATAGGCGCGCAAAGCCTCGTCGGGCTTTTCCGCATCGAACAAGATGGTCCCGAGGCCTGCGAGCGCGCCGATATTGCGAGGGTCTCGCTTCAAGGTCTGCGCGATGTCGGTCATCGAACCAGCGACGTCGCCGTTGAAATAGCGCACTGTAGCGCGCTTGTTCCAGGCTTCCGCCCATTGAGGTCGCAATTCCACCAGCGAATCGAGCAACTGCAGCGCGACCGGGAAATCCTGCCGCTCCATCGCCTGCATCGCCCGCGACATAAGAAGATCACTGGTGTCGGAACCGGAAATCAGATGCAGCCGATCGATCGCAGTAACGAGACCGGCCGCTTCGGTGGGGTCGTGACTTTTGGACAGCAGCCCGAACAGATCGTCAATCTGCTCTGAGGTCGACTTCGAAACCGGCGTCGAGTTGGGGACAGGCGTCGACTTGGGGACAGGCGTCGACTTCGCGACCGGCGTCGACTTGAAGTCCTGCGGCGCGGCTTCTGCTTGGCCGTCGGCGACAAAGCCAGGACCTACAAAAAACAACGGCGCCGCGAGTAGCGCGCTTGTCAGGAGCAACGATTGAAAACGCATCATAGCGCGGAAGGTTATCCCTCCGCGCGCAACCCGTCAAAATCAAATGTTCGGCGCCATATGCGCCGAAACACGTCAGCCCTGCCGCGCCTTGAAGCGCTTCTGGGTCTTGTTAATGATGTAGACGCGGCCCTTGCGGCGCACCAGACGATTGTCCCGGTGACGATTGCGCAAGGATTTCAGCGAATTACGGACTTTCATGACGTTCACCCGAACTTGTGACGCTGCGGGTGAAACCCACGGCCTAGGATTGGCCGGTCGTATGCCCGATTCATTGCGCACGATCAAGGGTCTTAATGGGCAGGGCAGTGGGAACGCGCGGCTAATATTCGAGCAAGCCGCACAGCGGCTCCGTTTGTGCTTAAATCGACGTTCCGGAACACCACCGGCGAACTGGCGGTTAGCCCCAAAGACGAGTGGGAGGCAAGCATGGGTTATAAGGACGTTCTGGTCTATCTCGACCCCACGCCCGCGAGCGAAATTCGGCTCGCCGCCGCGGTCGAGTTAGCGAAGGCGCACGGCGCCCGGCTTATCGGCGTCGACGCATCCACCGACGCGGCCTTTGCCGGCCAGTGGGCCGCAGCGGCGACGCAGATCGAGAATGGGTTCGAGCAGGCGCTCCGCAACGCCGGGATTAGCGGGGAGTTCCTTATCGGCGGTGAGCGCCGCGTGGCGCCTATTTCTGATCATAGCTATTGCGTCGATCTGATTATCGCCCCCTCGTCCTCGCCCGATACGCGCGACCTGATCGACCCGGCGGTTCCCGATCACACGCTGATGAACGCGGGCGAGCCGGTTCTGATCCTGCCCCCGGATTGGCGTCTCGGGCCGCTCGGGCGGCGCATCGTGATTGCCTGGAGCGGCAGTCGCGAAGCCAAGCGCGCCGTTCACGATGCGTTGCCACTGCTCAAGCGGGCGGAAAAGGTCGTCGTATTCGCCTTCTCCGCAAAGCCGAGCGATCTGCGTATTTCAGCCGAGCGACTGGCCGAACATCTCGCGCGGCATCGCGTCACGGCGCAGGTTTCAGACTGGACCAACACCGGCGACACGACGGCGATCGAGGCGCTGTTTGCGAGCTTGGACACGCAGGACGCCGATCTCATCGTCGCTGGCGCGTTCGGTCATACTCGCCTGTTTGAAAACTGGTTCGGCGGGACCAGCCTCGATTTGTTAAAGCAGCCGAGCCTGCCGATTCTCATGTCCCACTGAGCGCCCCCGCGTTGACGGGTTGGCGCGTTTGCGACAAAGTCGACGCGCCGCCTTTGCCCGGATCAGACATGACGATCAACCAGCCTGTCCGCGAGCTTCTCGCCAATGTCAGCGCCCCGTTCGAAGCTGCGCGGGCGATGCCGCCGAGCGTCTACACCAGCCAGGATTTCGTAAACAGCGAACTCGCGGACGTGTTCGCGCGCGAATGGATTTGCGTGGGCCGGGCGAGCGCGCTGGCTGAGTCCGGCAACTATCTCACCTATGAGATCGCGGGTGAGCCGATCCTCGTCATTCGCGACAAGGACGGCCGTTTACGGGCGATGTCCAATGTCTGCCGGCATCGCATGTCGACGCTGCTCGAAGGAGCGGGCAATCGGGGAGTGATCGTGTGCCCCTATCATGGTTGGAGCTACAACCTCGACGGCTCGCTGCGCGCCGCGCCGGCAATGGGCCTCAACCGCGGCTTCTGCAAGGACGATTACAAGCTGCCGCAGATCCGCTGCGAGGTGTGGTTGGGCTGGGTGATGGTGACGCTCAACGCCGATGCTCCCTCGGTCGCGAGCCAACTCGCGGAAGTCGAAAGTCTGATCGACGATTTCCAGATGGAGAGCTATGTCGAGACATTCCGCGAGACCCATGTGTGGGACACCAACTGGAAAATTCTCGCTGAGAATTTCATGGAGAGCTACCATCTTCCGGTCTGCCATTCCGGCACGATCGGCGGCCTGTCCAGGCTTGAGGACATGGACTGCCCGCCGGGCCGCCGCGCGTTCAACTATCATACGATCCTGAAAGACGACTCGTTGAAGATTGCCCTCGCGCATCCCGACAACACGCGGTTGGTCGGCGACCGCCGCCGCACCACCTTTCTGCTCGCGGTCTATCCAAGCCTGCTGGTGACTCTGACGCCGGGTTACTTCTGGTATCTGTCGCTGCACCCGCGAGGACCCGGTCAGGTCAACATCGTCTTTGGCGGCGGCATGTCCGCGGATTTCGCCAATTCCGCAGAAGCCCAGGCGCTCTTTGGTCAAGTCAAAGTGTTGCTGGACAAGGTCAATGTCGAGGATCGCGGCTGCACGGAGAAGGTGTTCCGCGGGCTGTCCTCACGGGCTGCGGAACCGGGCCACCTGAGCCATCTGGAGCGGCCAAATTTCGATTTCGCGCAATATTTGGCGGAGCGAACCGGCGGATTCGAGCGGGGGATTGTGTAGGGGCAAGTGGTTCATAAGCCACACTCTCCGTCATGGCTGGCTCGTCCCCCGGCGCCGCCTGACATTCCGTCAGCTACCGCGTCACCGGCGAAAACCTTGCAATCAACTCATGCGCTTCTCCAGGGTACATCAACCGCACGTAGGTGATCGCGGCCTCGCCGCTCCATGTGCGCCGCTCGATCGAGAGACACGCGGTCCCCTTCGAAACCTCTAGCATCTCCGCCTGCGCGCCTTCCGCGGTCCGCGCGCGGATGCGATGCTCCGCGCTGGTCCAGGGCGCGCGGGCGAGCAACCAGGCGCCGGGCGCGGTTTCGATAAACGCTTCGTTGGCGGCCTCGGGCGAAGCGGTCAGGTTGATCAGGCGTTCCTCAAAGCAGAACGGCTTGTCGCCCGCCCAGTGGCGGCAGGATATTTCGAGAACCGGTCCGGCGCCGATCTGTTCCAACAAGGCCGCATCGGCGCTGGCGGCGCTACGGCGGCGGCGATGCGTAATCTCGTGGCGATAGGGCAGGCCGAGCGCGCATACCTCGGCTTTGACGTCGGCAATCTCCAGCACCGCGGAGCGCGACAGCGGGCGTTTGACGAAGCTGCCCGCTTTGCGTCGGCGCTCAATCAAACCAGCCTTGGCGAGTTGCGTTAGCGCCTTGTTGACCGTCATGCGCGCGCAGGAATATTGCGTCGACAATTCATGCTCGAACGGAATTCGCTGCCCCGGTGGCCATTCCCCGGACAGAATGCGCGCCTCGATATCGCCGAGGATGCGTTGGTGCATCGACACGTTCGCCATCGCGTTCAGATCAGCATCGCTGCGCCGCGATCCAGATAGGTGTCGAGGAACTGCTCGATTCGAGGATGCCGAGGCTTGCCGAACACCGCCTTCGGCTCGCCCTGAAGCAAAATCCGCCCCTTGTCGAGAAACACTATTTTGGCGCCAATCGAGGCCGCAAACCCGATCTCGTGGCTAACGATCACCATCGTCATCCCATCGGCGGCCAGCGCGCGCATCACGTTCAGCACTTCGCCGGTAAGCTCGGGATCGAGCGATGCCGTCGCCTCGTCAAACAACATGATTTTGGGCTCGAGCGCGAGCGCGCGGGCGATTGCGACGCGCTGCTGCTGGCCGCCTGAGAGTTGCGCGGGATAATGGCCGGCGCGGTTTTCGAGCCCAATCTTGCTGAGTTGAGCCATCGCCCGATCTTCCGCTTCGCGGCGAGGCAAGCGCCGCACGGTCTTCAACGCTTCGCTGACGTTGCCCAGCGCTGTCATATGCGGCCAAAGATTGAACTGCTGGAACACCATGCCAATCTGAGCGCGAACGCTGCGGATGCGAGCGGGCGACAGGCGCGTGCGCTTGCCGTTGGAATCCTCGGAAAATCCGAGCGGTTCGCCATAGACGCCGATCACCCCCGCATTCGCCTCCTCGAGAAAGGCGAGACATCGCAGCAGCGTGCTTTTGCCCGATCCCGAGGGACCAATCACGCAAGTCGCTTCGCCTTGTTCGATATCGAGATCGATGTCGTGCAGAACTTCGGTATCGCCGAACCGCTTGCTCAATCCTCTAACGGCGATGGCGGTCATGTTGCGGCGAACCTGAATCGTGCGAGCTTCGCCTCGCCGATACGGCCCAACCAGCCGCAGATCTCGACCAGACCCCAGTAGGACAGCGCGAGCAGGAACAATGACTCCACGAAGGCGTAGAATTCAGTGCCGATCGCGCTGATCGTCAAGGTCAGCTCCGGCACCGTAATGACGGACATGACGGCTGTTTCCTTCAAGATGATAATCGACATATTGACGCTGGCGGGCAGCACCAGCATCGCCATCTCTGGCAGCAGAACGCGGCGGACGATTTGAGCGCGGTTGAGGCCGACGCACTCTGCCGCTTCGACATGGCCGCGCGGGACCGCTTCGAACCCGCCGCGAAAGATTTCGCTGAAATAAGCCGCGCCATAGACGGACAGCGCGAGAGTTCCCGCCGGTATCGCGTCAAGCGAAAGTCCGGCGTAGGGACCGCCGAAATAGAGCAAGAACAACTGAATGAGAAACGGCGTTCCCCTGAACAGTTCGACATAGGCGCTCAAGATCCAATCAAGCCAGCGCGGCCCGAAGCGCCGAGCGACCGCGACGAGAAAGCCGAGCGCGCAGGCGCCGATCAGGCTGATGATCCAGACGAATAGCGTGACGCCCAAGGCCGAGAAGATTTCAGGCAGCTTTGATAGGACGAGCGCATAATCGAACCTCATGCGCGCCCCCATGACAGCCGGCGTTCGGCAAGCTTTCCCGCGGCTGCAATGGCGCGGTTGATCACGAAATAGAGCAGCCCCGCCGAGGTATAGAGTTGGATGGGTTTGTAGACGCTATTATCCAGATTTTGGGCCATGCGCGTCAGTTCGACGACGCCCACGACCGACATCAGCGAGGAGGCTTTCAGGATCAAGATCGCTTCGTTGACGACGGAAGGCAATGTCAGGCGAAATGCGATCGGAGCGCGAATACGAACCAGTTGTTGAAACGGCGTGAGGCCGGCCATGTCAGCGGCTTCCAGCAATCCGCGCGGTACGCTGGCGAAGCCGCCACGCAGGTTTTCCGCCTGATAAGCCGCCGTACAGAGCGAAAGCCCTGCGATCGCCGCAATCACACTGGGCACGTTCAGCCCGAGCACGGGCAGGAGATTGTAGATCAGCAATAGCTGCACAAGCAGAGGAACGCCGCGAAAGAAGCTGACGAAAACACGGGCGGCGAACGCAAGCATGCGGTTCGACGACATTCGCGCAGCGGATACAACCATGCCGAGCGACAAGCCAATAACGATCGAGACGCCGCTGATCGCAACGGTGTAGAGCGCCGCCTCAATCAGCAGCCCAAACAGCAGAAATGTCATTGATCTCGCCGCGGCTGGCGAGTGGGCGCTTCAAAGCGCCCACTCGGAACGTCAGAAGTTGGGCGTCGGCACGGAATCGGGCGTGTCGAAGGTGGCACCGAACCACTTCTGCTGCAGCTTGGCCGTACGGCCATCGCTCTTGATCTTGAGTATGGCTGCCGATACGGCGTCCATCAGGCTGGCGTAGTCAGCGTCCTTGCGGCCCATGAAGCCGAAGTAGCTTTTCGCGCCGAACGTCGGCAGCACCACCTCGAACGTATCGGGCCGTTGTTTGGCGACGAATGCGATATTGGGCAGCGAATTACCGACCGCGACGATGCGGCCCGCGGCTAAATCAGCGTAGGCTTCATTGAAGCCGACATATTCCTTCATCGTGACCTTACCGGGCAGCGTGTCGCCGTAAGCCTTGAGCTGCGCAAGCTGCGAGGTGGCTTTGCCGGCGCCGACGACCTTGCCGCCAATGTCCTCTGGCTTCATAATGCTCGTGTCGCCCTTGCGCTTCATCAGCGCGACCGTCGCCTCGGCGATCGGCGGGCTGAAACGATAGTGTTCCATGCGGGCTTTGGTGATCGTGGCGGGGCCGGCGACCATGTCGAACTTGCCCGCCTCCAGGCCCGGCAACACGCCATCCCAGGGTAGGGCGACCCACTCGATTTTGACGCCGAGCTCCTTGCCAATCTCGTCGAACAGATCGACGTTGAGGCCGGCATGCGCGCCCGCGTCGATATAGTCGAACGGCGCGAACTCCGTCTCGGTGCCGACTCTTAAAACGCCCGCGGCCTTGACCTTGGCCAGGATATCGTTGGCGTAGGCGGCTCCGTTTAGCGCCACCGCCAACGCCGCCCCGATCACCACTTTAAACAATCCACGCTTATTCATTAAACTCTCCCTCCAAGCCCGCGATCAAGAACGCGCGTCCGAGAACGCCCCGCTATGTATAGACAAAATTTGACTTTATTCTCCGGCGCCTGTCAAGGACGCTCGGGCGGCTTGTGCGCCGCTAATTCGTGCATAACGGCGCGAAATCGATCAATCATGGCGGCCGCATCCATTTGCGGCGCGCGCCTATTCGCGTCAGTGTAGCCCATGTTCACGACGTAAGCGCCGCTCGCATGAAACAGAAATTCGCATCCGCCGGAGCGCGGCAGGACTTGGTCGCGGCGCTGTCGGGCGTTCTGGGACCCGGCGCTGTGCTGACTGATGCGTCGCTCGCGAGCCTCGACGTTGGTTGGAACCCCGCCAATTTCGACGCAGGGCTTCTCGTGCGCCCCGCCTCGACGCAGGAGGTTGCCGCTGTCGTGCGGATCTGCCGGGACCACCATGTCGCCATCGTCCCCCAGGGTGGACGCACGGGACTCGTCGGCGGCGGCGTTTCGCACGCGGGCGAAGTCATCCTCTCGCTGGAACGGATGAACCGCATCGAACGTCTCGATGCGACCGAGCGCGTCGCTGTTGTCGAGGCGGGCGTGACGTTGGAGATTCTGCAGACGCTCGCCGCCGCGCAGGGTCTCGAGCCGGGGATCGATCTGAGCGCGCGGGGTACAGCGACGCTCGGCGGCATGGCTTCAACCAATGCGGGCGGGATCATGGCGTTCCGCTGTGGCGTGATGCGCCATCGCGTGCTCGGACTGGAGGCGGTGCTGCCGAACGGCGAGATTTACCGCGACCTCACGCGCGTCGTGAAGGTTGCCGCCGGCTATGATCTCAAGCAGCTGTTCATTGGGGCCGAGGGCACGCTGGGCATAATCACGCGGCTGGCCGTCAAGCTCGAGCCGCTGCCGCGCCACACGGCGACGGCCTTGTTCGCCCTACCCAGCGTCGCCGCGGTGCTGGAAGCGATCCAACTCGCGCTCGAAATCGACAGCGGGCATCTGCGCGCAGCCGAGGCGATGTGGCGCCCATTCCTGCAATTGAACGCCGAGGCGCAGGGCTGGCGGGACGCGGCGATCGACCTTTCGCAACCCATTTTCCTGCTGCTGTCGCTCGGCGGCGCCGACGACACGGCCTTGCGCTCATTTTTCGAGGACCTGTTCGCGCAACTCTGCGAGCGCCATGCCGACGCCAGCGGGATCGTTGCGCAGTCGCAGCGTCAGGAGCGCGAACTCTGGCGCCTACGCGAGGACACGGACACCGTCTATCGCGCCTACCCGTCAGCGCCGTCGTTCGACGTCTCGGTTCCCATCTCCGAACTCGACGGCTACGTCGAGCGCATCTCGCGCGAGATCGAGGCGATGCAGCTCGGCTTGCGCCCGTTCGTGTTTGGACATCTCGCCGACGGCAACCTGCATGTCATCTTCAACCATACGGGGGCTTTCGATTCCGAGACGATGGCGGCGGTGGAACATGTTCTTTACCGCGGTTTACGCGAGCTTGGCGGCTCCTTCTCCGCCGAGCACGGCGTCGGCTCGAAACGCGTCCACGCGCTGCTCGCGACCGCCGACGCGGGCAAGCTGGGCGCGATGCGGGCGATCAAACAGGCGCTCGACCCGAACGGGATCATGAACCCAGGGAAGGTGCTGCCGGAGTGAGGGCGTAGGGCCGCGAAAACGATACGGGAGCATGGGACCCTTTCGTCCCAGCTTGCTGCGTCTAGCGCCGGCACGGTAGTGAAAGTCTTTGCTTGTCTTTGCAGTGCATTAATCACGCACAACACAAAGGAGCAAACGCCCCTCGACGGCCACATCACGCATCCCAAAAATTAAGGTTGGACTGCGACCGTACCGCAGCGAATCCGCGCTGTGGTTTCTAAAATGAAGCTGTCGGTCATCATCCCCTGTTACAATGAGCGCTCGACAATCGAGGCGGTGCTCGAGGCGGTCGCGGCCGCCGCGCCGGCAAACAAGGAAATCATTGTCATTGACGATGCGTCGACGGACGGCTCGCGCGAGTTGTTGCAAGGTCCGCTTCGCAGCCGCGTGGACATTCTCATCTCGCACGAGCGCAATCGCGGTAAGGGCGCGGCGCTGCGTACCGGCTTTGCGGCTGCGACCGGCGACATCGTAATCGTGCAGGACGCCGATCTCGAATACGATCCGAGCGAATATCCACTGCTGATCGGACCTATCATTCGCGGTGAAGCGGATGTGGTCTACGGCTCCCGCTTTCTTGGGTCACGTCCCGGACCCGTTTCGCCGTTTTGGCACCGTGCCGGCAATGGCGCTCTGACCCTGGCGTCCAACGCTTTCACAGGTCTCGACCTGACCGACATGGAGACTTGCTACAAGGCGTTCCGGCGTGAAATTATTCAGGGCGTAGAAATCCAAGAGGAACGCTTTGGTTTCGAGCCGGAGATCACCGCCAAAATAGCAGCCTCGGGGCGCCGCATTCGCGAGGTCGCCATTTCCTACCGACCGCGCAGCTACGCGCAGGGAAAACATATCGGCTGGCGCGACGGCGTGCGTGCGTTATTTTGCGTCATGAAATACAGCCTGTTTCCTGGTGCGGGGCGATCGCTGGAGCCGTCACGCAAAGCCTTTGAGGTCGCTAGCGCGAAGGCTACCCCATAGTGTCGTCGGTTGCATCCGAGGAAACAGTTTTAACTCCTGTGATTTCGAAATCGTTGGCGATCCCCGCCGTGATCGCCTTGGCGATTGCGCTCTATCTCTGGCGTCTCGTCGGCGCCTTCTCGCGCTTTCCCGGGACATTGATTGACGCGCGGTTCAACCAAGTCGTGCTTGAGCATCTCTGGAACTGGGTTTCGGGCCGCACCGAGTCTCTTTCAGACCCCGTCTTCTTCTATCCCTATCCCAACATACTCTATCTCTCGGACTGTCATTACGGATCAGGTTGGATTTATGTAATTTTCCGCGCGCTTGGCGCATCGCGTGAAGTTGCGTTCGACTGGTGGTTTCTCGCAGGGATGGCGGCGACATTCGCCGCCGCGGTCTACGCGTTCCGCCGCCTGGGCCTGCCGCAGACCTCGGCGCTGCTGGGCGCCTGCGTGTTCGCCTTCTCGCTGCCGATGCTCGCGCAGGATGCCCATGCGCAACTGATTTATCGCTTTCCCATTCCGCTTGCGACGCTGGCGTGTATTCAATTGTTCCGTGCGGCAAGCCTTCGAAGTTTTTTTGCCCTTACGCTGTGGGTCGCGTGGCAATTCCTGTGTTCGGTTTACCTCGGCGTCTTTCTCCTCGAATGGCTGGCGCTGCTAAGCGCCGTCGCGATCCTGCGCCCTAATCTGTTTCCCAAGTCGCTGTCGCAGCCGACGACTAGCCGCGCTGGCGGCGTCGCGCTCGCCGTTGCGGCGGGAATCGCCGTGGTTCTCGCCGGAATCATGCTGGCGCGTCATGCGGAATTGAGTAACGCTTACGGCATCCATCGCGACATCGGGGAGATCGAGCTAGCCGCGCCTCATTGGACCAGTTTCTTGTCTATGGCCGGCTCGCCAATCGTGGGTTGGTTCTCTCCTTTGCTTGCGCACAACACCATATTCTGGCTTTGGGAGCATCAGTTGTTTCCGGGCCTTGGCGTCCTTCTATTGGCCGCGGCGGGCGTGCGGATGGGCATGACCAATCCAGCCGACCGCCGTGTGGTCGTCACATGCCTTGTCTCCATATTAGGCCTTATCGCGTTGAGCCTGGACGTTGGCGGGGTAGGACTCTATCGCTGGTTGCTGGAACTTCCGGGTCTCAACGCGATTCGCTCGCCCGGGCGCGTGGCGGTCGTCATGGCGTTTCCAATCGCCTGGCTCGCAGCGCTCGGCATGAACGCGCTGCGCGGTTCGGACTCGCGTACGGCGCATTTGCTGATGACGATTGGACTCGGACTTGTGCTTGTCGATATTGCTGGGTTCAATCTGGAGTCTCGAGATATCGCCGGCGCGCAGGCGCGTGTTGCGACAATGTCGCAAGGTCTCGACGCAAGGGCGCTGCGTGCGCAGCGGGCCGTCCTGCTTCGTTTTGGCGACAGCACGTCCGAGTTGGAAACTCAGTTCGATCTTGATTTGATGATCGTCGCGCAAGACATGGGCGTCGCGAGCTTCAACGGATATTCCGGTTCGAAGCCTCCCTTGTGGCGGCGTCCGCGCGATTGCGCCGAGGCGCGCGCCTGGATCGAACGGGTCGATCAACTACCGTTCAAGCGCGCCGGCGCGGACGACCTTGCCGAGCGTGC
>JAYTRP010000054.1:0-7295 GCA_043746145.1 Hyphomicrobiales bacterium
CGATCTCGGTTCCGAGGCGATCCCGGCTCTCGAACGTTGTTATGCGAAGCTCGCCGCCCGCAAAACAACGCACAATGCGGACGTCCCAGCCCGCTAAAACAAAAACGCCGCCCCACGGGGGACGGCCTCTCCGAGCCTTATGATAGAGGAATTAAGGCGCCTCGGTCAAATCGTCATCAAATGAAAAAATATCTTAAGAAATCGGTTCCACATAATGCCCGAGCAGCGCCTCGCGTAATACTCTGATCCGACTCAATCAATCGAACCAGAGACCCTGCCGACCAGGTTGCATGAACCTTGTCGCCTGGGGAAAAGCCCAAGATGACACCACTCAGGACTCTTGCGCAAGATTCAAGGACTAGTGTAGCGTTATTCTCAGTTGCCACGATATGTCGTGGTTAGTCTGATACGGGTGCGTACTCAAGCGTAACGTGCGTTGGTTTTTCGCCAGTGTACAAGCCGCGGGATTTCGCTCGCGTAGAGGGATCGGCTTAGCGGCAAGCGAAATTTACGCCTGTGGCGGAGCCAAAAAATGAGGCCAAAATATGTCTTGGACGGACGAAAGAGTCGAGTTGCTTAGTCAACTTTGGTTGGAAGGCAGAAGTGCGAGCCAGATATCAGCGGTGCTAGGCGCTGGGCTCACCCGCAACGCCGTTATTGGCAAAGTTCACAGGCTGGGCCTGGCGGGACGAGTCAAACCCGTAGCGTCGCCCGGCGCCGCCCCGCAATTGGCGACATCCCACTCGGCGGGAAATGATGCGACCCGCCGGGCTCCCGCTCGGGCGAACCCGGTCTCAGCCAACATCATGACCTCGACTCCCGTCGTCGCGGTCGCCACGCAGCGTATTGTGCAAGGCAATACTGTTATGCGACTGGCGCTTGAACCGGTTGAAATCGCGGCGCTCCCCGCGCGCATTCCTCAGCAGGACGTCGTCGTGCCGATGTCGCTGCGCGTGACGATCGTCGAGCTGCGGGAGACCATGTGTCGTTGGCCGCTAGGCGATCCCGCCTCCAGCGAGTTCCGCTACTGCGGCAGTCCCTCCAGCAGCGGGACTCCTTACTGCACCCACCACGGCAAGCTCGCGTACCAGCCGACGCAAGACCGTCGGCGGGAACGCGACCGCCGGCCGCTCCTGGCTCGCTGAACGCTAGCGTTGAGCACAAGACGGCGCGTGGACCGGGTTCCACGCGCGTTGACCAGGTTCCACTCGCGTTGACGCAGTCGCACCGGGACGCCTAAGCCTCTCCGGCACAGGGGAGCGCGCTTGCCGATGACGACGACCGACGAAACGCCCGGCGATACGCGTCGGCGCGTAAAAGCTATCCTGATTGGATCGCTGGGCAATCTCGTTGAGTGGTACGACTTTTACGCCTATTCCGCGTTTTCGCTCTATTTCGCCAAGGCGTTCTTTCCCAGCGGCGATCCTGTCGTCGAAAATATGAATACCGCCGGCGTTTTCGCGATAGGCTTTTTCATGCGGCCGATCGGCGGCTGGCTGTTCGGCCTGATCGGCGACACGCAAGGCCGGCGGCGAGCGCTGATCATCTCCGTGCTGCTGATGTGTCTCGGCTCGTTGATGATCGCCTGCGCGCCTACTTTCGCGAGCATCGGTTACGGAGCGTCCGCGCTGCTGTTGTTCGCCCGTCTGCTGCAGGGGCTAAGCCTGGGCGGTGAATATGGCGCCAGCGCCGCCTATCTTTCGGAGACGGCGACCAGCGAGCGACGCGGCTTCTATTCGAGCTTTCAATATGTGACGCTGATTGGCGGACAACTCACCGCGCTGCTCGTTCTGCTGATCCTGCAAAATGTCCTGCTCACAAGCGACCAATTGCGAGCTTTCGGCTGGCGGATTCCCTTCGTGATCGGCGCATTGCTCGCCCTATTCACGCTGATCATGCGCCGGGACCTTGAGGAGACGCAGGCGTTTCAGCGCGCAAACGTGCGTCCTCACCAGAGCGGCCTCCGGGCGCTTGCGCGCTATCCCCGCGAGACGCTGATCGTGATCGGACTGACGATGGGCGGCACGCTCGCCTTCTACGTTTACACGACCTACATGCAGAAATTCCTGAAACTTTCGGTGGGCCTTACCGATAGCCAGACAACCTGGGTCAGCGCCGGTTCGCTGATCTTCGCGATGATCCTGCAGCCGATTTACGGCGCGCTGTCGGACCGGATCGGCCGCCGCCCGTTGCTGCTCGGCTTTGGCATTCTGGGAACACTCGGAACTGTGCCGCTGCTCACCGCGATCCGCCATGCTCAAGGACCCTGGGAGGCTTTCGCCCTGATCGCGATCGCCTGGCTGATCGTGTCGGGCTATACCGCGATCAACGCCGTCGTGAAGGCCGAACTGTTTCCCGCCGTCATCCGCGCCACCGGCGTCGCCGTGCCCTATGCGCTCGCGGTTTCGATCTTCGGCGGCTCGGCGGAATATATCGCGCTTTGGTTCAAGAACGCGGGACTGGAGAGCGGCTTCTACTGGTATGCGACTGGAATTATCTTCTGCTCGCTGCTGGTTTACTTTCTGATGCCCGACACCCGCAAGCAGTCACGGATCGACAGCGATGCGTAAGCCCCGCGCTGAGCAGGGCGCCGGTAACGCTACAAAGATTCTTCGCTTCGCGAATCGAACATGATCGGCTAAGGCTCAAGTCCCATGGCTCGCTACATCTTCATTACTGGCGGCGTGGTTTCCTCGCTCGGCAAAGGTCTCGCCTCGGCGGCGCTTGGCGCGTTGCTGCAGGCGCGCGGCTATACCGTCCGGCTACGCAAGCTCGACCCTTATCTAAACGTCGATCCCGGCACGATGAGCCCGACCCAGCATGGCGAGGTGTTCGTCACCGACGACGGCGCGGAGACCGATCTCGATCTTGGCCATTACGAGCGCTTCACCGGACGCTCGGCCAATCGGGCCGACAACATCACCACCGGCCGCATCTACCAGGAGCTGATCGCCAAGGAGCGGCGCGGCGATTTTCTCGGCGCGACCGTGCAGGTAATCCCGCACGTCACCAACGCGATCAAGGACTTCGTGCTCGAAGGCAATGAGGGCGTCGACTTTGTGCTGGTGGAAATCGGCGGGACGGTCGGCGACATCGAAGGCTTGCCGTTCTTTGAGGCGATCCGCCAACTCGGCAACGACCTGCCGCGCAGCCATGTGGTCTACATTCACCTGACGTTGCTGCCCTATATCCCGACCGCGGGCGAGTTGAAGACCAAGCCGACGCAGCACTCGGTTAAAGAGTTGCGCTCGATCGGCGTCCAGCCGCACATCCTGCTCTGCCGTTGCGATCGCGAAATTCCGCGCGAAGAGCGTCGCAAGCTCGGTCTATTTTGCAACGTGCGCGAGAGCGCGGTGGTGGAAGCGCGCGATGTTCCGGGCTCGATCTACGACGTGCCCGCCGCCTATCACGCCGCCGGCCTCGACCGCGAAGTGCTCGCCGCCTTTGGCATCGAACCCGCGCCCAAGCCGAACCTGCGCCGGTGGGAGGAGGTCTCGAAAGCCTACCACAACCCCGAAGGCGAGGTGACGATCGCGATCGTCGGCAAGTACACCGGCCTCAAGGACGCCTATAAATCGCTAATCGAAGCGTTGACGCATGGCGGCATGGCCAATCGCGTTCGCGTGAAACTCGACTGGATCGAAAGCGAAATCTTCGAGAGCGACGACCCCGCGTCCCATTTGGAGAACGTCAACGGCATTCTGGTGCCCGGCGGGTTTGGCAGCCGCGGCGCCGAGGGCAAAATCCTCGCCGCCAAATTCGCACGCGAGCGCAAGGTGCCCTATTTCGGCATTTGCTTTGGGATGCAAATGGCGGTGATCGAGGCCTGCCGTTCGCTGGCAGGCGTCAGCGGCGCCAATTCCACTGAATTTGGCCCCACCGACGAGCCGGTGGTCGGCCTGATGACCGAATGGATGCGCGGCAACGAGCTCGAACAGCGAAAGTCCGAAGGCGACCTTGGCGGCACGATGCGGCTCGGGGCCTACCGGGCTGCGTTGCGACCAGGCTCACGCATCGCCGAAATCTACGGAACGACCGAGATTTCCGAACGCCACCGCCACCGCTACGAGGTCAACACCGCCTATCGCGAACGCTTGGAGGCCAAGGGCCTACGCTTCGCCGGCCTGTCCCCCGACGGCCTGCTGCCCGAGACCGTCGAGTTCGCCGACCACCCCTGGTTTATCGGCGTTCAGTTCCACCCCGAGCTAAAATCTCGCCCGTTCGAGCCGCACCCTCTGTTTGCAAGCTTTATCGCCGCAGCCAAGACGCAAAGCCGTCTGGTGTGAGCGGCCGCATTGCGCTAATCAGCCTTCAAGGAAGTGTGGCCGAGTGGTTTAAGGCAGCGGTCTTGAAAACCGCCGTGGGCGCAAGTCTACCGTGAGTTCGAATCTCACCGCTTCCGCCAATTCTCTACAATCGTAATTGCAGCCGCCGCCTTGTCGGACTAAAATGCAGCCCATGGCAAACCTCGCCAATCCCACCGTATTTCTCGCGCTTGTGCGTCGCCTGTTGCCGGGGCTGACCGCATTGACCGCTGTTCTGTTTGTGGTCGGGCTGACGCTCGCTTATCAAGCGCCGCCGGATTATCAGCAGGGCGAGACCGTCAAGATCATGTACATCCATGTGCCGGCGGCGTGGCTCTCCACTTTCATTTATGCCGTGATGGTGGTTGCGAGCCTGGGCACGCTGGTCTGGCGCCATCCGCTTGCCGACGCCGCGCAAAAGGCGGGAGCGCCGCTGGGGGCTGGCTTTACCTTCATTTGTCTCGTCACCGGCTCGCTCTGGGGCAAGCCGATGTGGGGAACCTACTGGGTGTGGGACGCGCGGCTCACGTCCGTGCTGGTGTTGTTCATCGTCTATCTCGGCCTGATCGCGCTCTGGCGCTCGTTCGACGATCCCGGGCGCGCAGCCAAGGCGGCAGCTATTCTCACTCTCGTGGGCGCGGTCAATCTGCCGATCGTCAAGTTCTCGGTCGATTGGTGGAACACTTTGCACCAGCCAGCCTCCGTTTTTCGCATGGGCGGTCCCACGATCGCGCCCGAACTACTGTGGCCGTTGCTCGTGATGGCGCTCGCCTTCACCTTGCTTTTCCTGACGCTGCATCTGATGGCGATACGCAACGAGATTTTGCGCCGCCGCATAGCCCGGCTCACCTTGATCGCGGCCGCCGAATCCGATACGCTTGCTCCCGCGCTATATGGCCAGGCGGCGACATCGTGATGGCGGTTCCTCACTTTGGCTTTATCGTTGCAGCCTATGCAGTGACAGCAGTTGCGGTCGTTGCGATGATCGCGGTGATCCTATGGGATTATCGAACGCTTCGCGCGGAGTTGCGCACGCTCGAAGGCGGGCGGCGCGACCGTTTGGACAATCCTTCATGACCGACGACGCTACATCCTCCCTGCGCCGTATGGCGACGTTCCTCGGCGGGCGGGGCAAAGTTCTCTTGCCCGCGCTTCCGCTCGTCGTCTTTGTGGCGCTTGCGGCGTTGCTGTTGGCGCGTCTGGGCGCGGCCGACGCATCGCGACTGCCCTCTGCGCTGATTGGCCAGAGCGCGCCCGCGCTTAAGTTGGCCGGGCTCGACGGCGGCCCGGGCCTTGCCGATGCGGATCTGCGGGCCGGGCACGTGACGCTGATCAATATTTTCGCTTCATGGTGCGAGCCCTGTCACATCGAGCATGACACATTGCTTTCGCTCGCCGACAATCCCGAAATGAAGGCGCGCAAAGTCGAACTATACGGCGTTGCGCAGAAGGATTCGTCCGAGAACATCCGGCGTTTTCTCGCCGCCGCGGGCAACCCCTACGCCAAGATCGGGATGGATCCGGACAATCGCGCCGGCATCGACTGGGGCGTCTATGGCGTACCGGAGACCTTCGTCGTCAAAGGCGATGGCGTGATCGCCTACAAGTTCGTTGGACCCCTAACGGCGGAAACATTCGAGTCGGTGCTACTGCCGGAGATCCGCAAGGCGGCAGGCTGATCAACTCGGCTTGGCCGCCCACAATTTGCAATAACCTTCCGGCGCTATTTCACCCGCCACGGTTTTGCAGGCGTTCGGCGGCATAAAGAATTTGCAACCTGAGCAGAGCTTGTCTTCATGCGTGCTTTTAACCTCATAGCCGACAGCGCTCTGTGGCAGAGTTCCCGCTTGGGCCGCGCCAACCCCCAGCGCCGTGGCCGCGCCGACGGCAGCTAGCACGACGCTGCGACGGCTAAGTTTTTCAGGCAATTTGTGGGTCATGGTTCATCCTGAGCATTTTCATTGCGCCGAACAGGAGGGAGCTCCAATCGGCGATTACTGGCCTAAAAAAACGGCAGTCCACTTCCGGGGACATGGATCCTACGAAACTCCTGGCAGGTCGGATCATGCTTTTTTCAACCGGCGCGCGGCGCGCGGCCCGACTTCCACTCGCAGTTCGCATCAAGCCGTGCGGAGCTGCCCTTTAACGTTTAGGCGTATTATTAAAGGATACAGCGCTACCATTTAAATAAGAGAGCGGGTCGTTGAAGACCTGGCCTATTCGAGTTACACCCGCAGGCATCTTTGCTTCCGGCCATTAGAGGCAACTCCCCCCGCGCTGGACAAGGTCACTTAGAGATCGCAAAGGGATCGCAGAGAGTTCGTTTATTTCAGGCGCACGGGGTTCTGGACGCCTTCGACGAGTTTCGCAGTCGACGCTAAACAGGCGGTACTCACGGACCAAGACCGAAGCTCGAACGCCGCACTACAAGGATGTGCCTGAAACTTGGCAGGAGAGGCGGGACTCGAACCTGCAACCCCCGGTTTTGGAGACCGGTGCTCTACCAATTGAGCTACACTCCTATTGCGCGTTCTTTTGCCGTAAGCGGCGGGCTTTTGCAAGTTCCGCGTTGCGCTGGCAGTTGCGCGTTGCGCTAAGCGTCTCGCATTCGAATCCCATCAGTGCGCCGCATCTCGAGCGAGCGGTAGAGATCGGCGTAACGCTCCGCGGATTGGCGCCAGTCGAAATCGAGCGCCATCGCGGCGCGGCGCATTGCAGCGAAATCGCGCGGCGCTTGGTACAGCGCGAAGGCGCCCGCGATTGCCGCGTCGAAGGACGCTTGATCGGCGCCGTCGAACAGCAGGCCGGTCTTGCCGTGGTGGATCGTTTCGGCCAAGCCGCCGGTGCGGTGCGCGATCGGCAGCGCGCCGAATCGCTGCGCGTACATCTGGCTCAAGCCGCAAGGCTCGTAGCGCGAGGGCATCAGCAGGAAGTCGCTCCCCGCGAACACCGCGCGCGCCTCCTTCGGGTCAAATCCGATGTGCACGCCGA
>JAYTRP010000055.1:0-2294 GCA_043746145.1 Hyphomicrobiales bacterium
AGTTCGATTCGAGCCGTTGGATCGCAGCGTCCGGCGCTAAATCGTGGCCCCGCGCCTCGGCGTCGAAGGTCGCCACCACGCGGGTCAACTCGTCGATCGCGCCGGCGAGGCGCTGACGATATTGCTGCGCGAACTCGGGGGCTTGCGTTCCGATCAAAGCGCAGACGAGCCCGATCGCGAGGGCCAGTCGCCGTATCAGCAGCAGCATGGCGTTCGCTCACTCCAGACGTCTAAGTCTAGGCTACACCGACCAGCCTTCATGGACTAGCAGTGATGGACCAGCCTTCATGAAAATGTCACAAGCGCCATTGACGTCGTCAACGCTAGTGTCTCCCTAGCACGAAACCCGTGCGGGCGCATTCCGCGCAGCCGCTAATCAAGGGAGCCCCGATTTCGTGACGGTTGCCTATCACTGGTTGATCCCGCGCTCGTTTACCGGCTGGCGGCTCGCCGATCTCACGCCCGATTGCGTGGCGGGGCTGACGCTTGCCGCGATCGCGATTCCCGAACAGATGGCGACCGCGCGGCTCGGCGGCATGCAGCCGGGGCTAGGGTTGCTTGCGCTGGTCGCCGGCTCGATTGGGTTTGCGCTATTTGGCGCGAACCGTTTGATGTCCGTTGGCGCAGATTCCACGATCACGCCGATCTTCGCGGGCGCGCTTGCGCTGCTCGCCGCGTCGGGCAGCCCCGACTATCTCGCCGACGCGGCGGAACTCGCGCTTTCTGTCGGCGTAATTCTCGTCCTCGCCGGCATTTTTCGGCTCGCCTTTATCGCCGACCTGCTGTCGATCCCGGTGACCACAGGCTTTCTCGCCGGAATCGCGGTGCATATCCTGTCCTCGCAACTGCCCGCGCTGATGGGGGTCGACGCGCCGCCCGGCCCAACGCTGCCTAAGTTGTTTGCGCTCGCAACCGAGGTCGGCGCGGCAAATCCGCTGACGCTCGCGCTGGGCCTCGGCGTGCTCGCCGCGATGATCGCGGGCGAAAAGCTCAATCCGCGCTTCCCCAGCGCGCTCGTCGCGCTATCGCTGGCGACGCTGGCGACATGGGTGTTTGCGCTTGAGCGGCACGGGGTCTCCACGCTTGGCATGCTCGCCAGCGTGGCGCCGCGGCTCGTGTTGCCCTCGATCGACTCGTTTTTTCGCATTGCGCCGCTGGCGGGGATCGTCGCGGTGGTCGTGATGGTGCAGACGGCGGCAACCACGCGAGGCTTCGTCTCCGATCCCGTAGAAGGGCCGCAGGTCAACCGCGATTTCATCGGCGTCGGCGCCGCCAATCTCGTGGCCGGCTTGATCGGCGCGTTCCCCGTCAACGCAAGCCCGCCGCGCACCGCCGTGATCGCGGAGACGGGCGGCGTGTCGCAACTCGCGGGGCTGGTGGCGGCGGCGCTGGCGCTGGCGCTGTCGATCTGGGGCGGCGCGTTGCTCGCCCATGCGCCGCACGCGGCGCTCGCGGGCGTGCTGCTGTTCGTCGCGCTGCGCATCGTACGGGTAGGCGTGATGCGCGACGTCTTTCAGCGCAGCCTGCCCGAATTCGCGCTGATCCTCGCCACGATTGCCGCCATCGTCGTGCTGCCGATCGAGCAGGGCGTCGGCGTCGGCATCGCGCTGTCGATCCTGCACGGGGTATGGACCACCACTCGGGCGCGGCTGGTCGAATTCGAGCTTATCCCTGGGACGTCGATCTGGTGGCCGCACGTGGGGGGCGACACTATTCCCGGTGTTCGCGTCGTTGGCCTGCAGGCGCCGCTGTCTTTCCTCAACGCCTATCAGTTCCAGCGTGAACTCGGGCGCTTCTCCGATGCCAAGCTGCTGGTCATCGAAGCCGACGCTATCGTCGAGATCGACTACACCGGCGCGACGACGCTCGCCGACGCCATTCGGCGACTGCGAGCCAGCGGCGTCGAGGTCGCCTTCGCCAGACTCGAATCTGTGCGAGCGCAAGAGAGTTTTGCGCGCCACGGTTTGGAGGAACTCATCGGTCGCGATCATCTATTCCATAGTGTCGCCGAGGCGGTCCGTGCGCTCGGGCCTGACGCAAAGGCCTGAAGGCGCTTTGTCTCGCGTTCCGCTTCGGGTTATGTTCGGATCAGGAGTCGCTATGCACACAGCCGACGACAGGTTCGCCGCCTTCACCGAGCGCGAGATCACTCTTGGCGATGTTACGCTTCACGTCCGTGTGGCGGGGCAGGGGGCGCCGCTCGTGCTGCTGCATGGCTATCCCCAATCCGGCGTGATGTGGCGCCACGTTGCGCCCGCGCTGGCGGAGCGGTTCACGGTGGTTGTTCCAGACTT
>JAYTRP010000056.1:0-2288 GCA_043746145.1 Hyphomicrobiales bacterium
CACCAACGGCACGTGGTAATGCGCCTTGAGGTCAGCCACCGCGAATCGGATCGGCACGATGTCGAGAAAAGGGGGATCGGCGACGGCGGCGCCGCGAGCGCTGAAATAGGCGCCGATATGAAAGCGAAGCTCGAACTGTCCTATGCGAGCATCGCCCGGTTCAATCAGGGGAGCGTCGGTACGGCCATCGGCGTTGGTGCGAGTCGCCGCGATTCGGTTCATCGCGCCGTCCTGGCCCATCTCATAAAGTTCTATGCCGACCCCGGCCGCGGGTCGGCCCGCGACAGTGTCCAGCACGTGCGTCGTCAATCCCGCCATGCGCCCACCTCATTGCAGAAAGCCACGATAGCGAGGAAAGCTTGCCTTTGGTAGCTGAAACGGTTCAGTTTTCACGGTCGCTATGCGTCAAGAGCATGTCAGCAAGCGCTACGCTGCTATTGCCAACGCAAGGCTCGCGTGAGACTTGATTGGTAAGCGGCGCGGGAAGTTGCGGCTGTGGTCGGCACAGGGAGGAAGTATGTCCGAGGACCTGAACGGCGAAGCATCCGAGATCCAGGAATGGCTCGAGGCGTTGGATTCGGTCGAGGCGTTCGAGGGACTGGAGCGCGTCGACGCGGTGCTCGACGCGGTGGTGACTTCCGCCCGGCGCAAGGGCGCGAAGCTGCCGTTCGCCGCCAACACCGCCTACATCAACACCATCCACCCCGATCAGCAGCCGCCCCATCCCGGCGACCGCAAGCTCGAAACGATCATCCGGCGCTATGTTCGCTGGAACGCCGCCGCGATCGTGCTGCGCGCCAACAAGGAATCCTCGGAACTCGGCGGCCATATCGCGAGCTTTCAGTCGGCGTCGACGCTTTACGATACCGGCTTCATGCATTTCTGGCGCGCGGCCGACGAAACCTACGGCGGCGATCTCGTCTATTTCCAGGGCCATTCCTCGCCGGGCATTTACGCACGTGCGTTCATGGAAGGCCGGCTGACCGAAGCGCAATTGCTAAATTTCCGCCAGGAAGTCGGCGGGCAGGGCCTTCCCTCCTATCCGCATCCTTGGCTGATGCCCGATTTCTGGCAGTTCCCGACCGTGTCGATGGGACTTGGCCCGTTGATGGCGATCTATCAAGCGCGCTTTCTTCGCTATCTCCAGGGACGCGGAATCGCCGACACGACGGGGCGCAAGGTTTGGGTGTTCTGTGGCGACGGCGAGATGGACGAGCCTGAGTCGCTTGGCGCGATCTCGCTGGCGGGACGTGAGAAACTCGATAACCTGATCTTCGTCATCAACTGCAACCTGCAACGGTTGGACGGCCCCGTGCGCGGAAACGGCAAGATCGTGCAGGAGCTTGAAGCCGATTTTCGAGGCGCCGGCTGGAATGTCATCAAGTGCCTTTGGGGTTCGGGTTGGGACGTGCTGCTCGCCAAAGACACAGAAGGCAAGCTGCGGCAGTTGATGGAAGAATGCGTCGACGGCGAATATCAGGACTTCAAGTCCAAGAACGGCGCCTATATCCGCAAAAACTTCTTTGGCCGTCATCCCGAGACCGCCGCCATGGTCGTAGACTGGACCGACGACCAGATCTGGGCGCTGACCCGCGGGGGCCACGATCCCATTAAGGTCTATGCCGCCTACAAGGCCGCCGCCGACCACAAGGGCCAGCCGACCGTGATCCTCGCCAAGACCGTCAAAGGTTACGGCATGGGAGAGGCGGGCGAAGGGCAGATGATCGCCCATCAGCAGAAGAAGATCGGCGCCGCGGCGCTCAAATCTTTCCGCGATCGTCTGAACGTCCCGGTCAAGGACGAGGACCTCGAAAAAGCGCTGTTTCTGCCGCTGCCCAAGGACGGGCCGGAAATCAAATATCTACACGAGCGCCGCAACGCGCTCGGCGGCGCGCTTCCCGCTCGCCGTCAAAAGAGCGAGCCGCTGCCGATTCCCCCGCTTTCCGCATTCGACGCACTGTTGCAGGCGACCGCCGAAGGCCGTGAGATTTCGACCACGATGGCGTTCGTGCGCATCCTCTCGATATTGCTTCGCGACAAGGCGCTTGGGCCGCGCATCGTGCCGATCGTGCCGGACGAGAGCCGCACTTTCGGCATGGAGGGGCTGTTCCGCCAAATCGGAATTTTCAGTCAGGTCGGCCAGCTCTACCGCCCGCAAGACGCCGATCAATTAATGTATTACCGCGAGGACCCGAAGGGTCAGATCCTGCAAGAAGGCATCAACGAGCCCGGCGCTATGGCCTCGTTCATCGCGGCCGGAACGTCCTATTCGACCTCCAACACCCCGA
>JAYTRP010000057.1:0-2287 GCA_043746145.1 Hyphomicrobiales bacterium
GCCAGCAATTGCTGCCGCAGCTTGGGCTTCGGTCAGGTGGCGTGCGGTGGTTCCGATCACCAACCCCAACTCGACTTCGTAATCGAGATGTTGTGAGCCAGGAGGAAGATAGACGTCGTCATCAGGGCCGCACACAGCCGTTGGCGCTTTACCAAAGAGCACCGGTTCAGCGGGTAATTTCGCTCCGGTTTCACGCGCGTGGTCCGCATAGTTGAGGCCCACGCACAGCATGAACGGCGGACGTGCAACCGGGCAACCCAAGCGCTCATCGGCGGCGATCACCGGACACGATTCGCGATTGGCTGCGTACCAGGTCGCCAACGCTGGAATGCCTCCAGCCGCGAAGAATCGACCATCGAAATCAGCCGCATACGCACTGACCTCGCGGCGACTGCCATCAGCATCCAACACTGCGGGAACTTCATGATCAGGGCGGCCGCAGCGAATGAGCTTCATATCGTAAGACTGTATACGTGACTTCTCGTCGCCAAGCCTGCTGGTCTTGGAGGGTCACCAGCGATCTCAGATGACCCGCAAGAAACCGGAGGTTAGGCGCCGAGTTTAGCGCGTTTTTCAATCAATTGCGCGACCACCGCAGGATCCGCGAGGGTTGAAATATCACCAAGGTTATCCGTCTCCAAAGCGGCGATCTTGCGGAGGATGCGGCGCATGATCTTCCCCGAACGGGTCTTGGGCAAACCGTTCGTGATCAATATTTTATCCGGAGTGGCGATGGGTCCGATATGGTGGCGGACCTCAGCGATCAATTGCTTGATCAGCTCGGGTGTCTCGTTGAAGCCAGTCTTGAGAATGACGTAGGCGAAAATGCCCTGCCCTTTGATCTCATGCGGATAGCCACAGACGGCAGCCTCAGCCACGGCGGTATGTGCGACCAATGCGCTTTCGACTTCGGCCGTGCCCATGCGATGACCCGAGACGTTGATCACGTCATCGACTCGGCCGGTGATCCAATAAAAGCCATCTGAATCGCGACGGCAGCCGTCTCCCGTGAAATAGTAACCGGCGAAGGGCTTAAAGTAGGTCTCGATATAGCGCTGATGATCGCCGTAGATGGTACGGGCAATACCCGGCCAACTGGCCTTGAAGGCCAGGACACCGGTGACGTTATTGCCCACGATCTCGATGCCCTTTTCATCAAGCACCGCTGGCTGAACGCCGAAGAACGGCAAGGTTGCCGAGCCAGGCTTCATCGGAATCGCGCCGGGCATTGGGGTCAACATGTGCCCCCCGGTTTCGGTCTGCCAATAGGTGTCAACTATCGCACAACGGCTTTCACCGACGACTTCATAGTACCAGCGCCACGCTTCTGGATTGATCGGTTCGCCGACGGATCCAAGCACGCGCAACGAGCTGCGATCGTACTTCGTCACCGGCGCATCGCCGTCACGCATGATGGCGCGGATGGCGGTTGGTGCGGTGTACAATTGGGTGATGCGGTGACGTTGCACCATGTCCCAATAACGCCCGGAATCCGGATAGGTGGGAATGCCTTCAAACATGAAGGTCGTGCCACCATTGCAGAGCGGGCCATAGATGACGTAACTGTGACCGGTGACCCAGCCGACGTCCGCCATACAGGCGAAGATGTCGTCTTCGCGGTAATCGAAAACGTACTTATGCGTCATCGCAGCGTACAGCAGATACCCGGCAGAGGTGTGCGCGATGCCCTTCGGCTTGCCCGTGGATCCGGATGTATACAGCAGAAAGAGAATGTCTTCACTGTCGACGGGCACCGCAGGGCAATACGGGCGGCGGGTGGCGATGGCTTCGTGCCACCAAATGTCCCGGCCTTCGCGCATGGTGACAGCGCCGCCAGTACGACGATGCACGATGACGGTGCTCACGTTCGGACAGTGCGCGAGGGCGGCATCTGCGGTGCTCTTGAGCGGCACCGTCTTTGAGCCGCGCAGGCCTTCGTCAGCCGTGATCAGAACCCGACAATCGGAATCGAGGATGCGGTCACGAATGGATTCGGCACTGAAACCACCGAAGATGACGCTGTGGATCGCACCGATACGGGCGCAGGCAAGCATCGCCATCGCCGACTCGGGAATCATCGGCATGTAGATGGCGACCCGATCACCCTTTTTGACGCCACGTCCTTTCAGAACATTGGCTAACCGGCAGACCTCGCGATGCAGTTCGCGGTAAGTGATGCGGCGCACGTCGCCCGGGGTATCGCCTTCCCAAAGAATCGCGACGTGCTCACCTCGCGTCTGCAAGTGGCGGTCAAGACAGTTCTCAGAGACATTGAGCTGTCCGCCAA
>JAYTRP010000058.1:0-7240 GCA_043746145.1 Hyphomicrobiales bacterium
AAATGGTTTACCCATCGCCGGAACGTCTCGCAGGACACGGCGGCGCCTCGCTCGGCGAGCAGGTCCTCAACGTCGCGTAGGCTGAGTGTAAAGCGGAGATAAAGCCAGATCGCCCGGCGGATGACCTCAGGCGGGAAGCGATAGCCGGCGTAGCTGAGCTTCGTCATCCGTTTTGACTAACCGCAGACGGTGCACTCCACAAGCACGCGCGAATGTGACAAAGCCATCGGGGCGCTTCAGTTTTGAGGTGCGTTCCTCACAAACGTCGGTCTTTCGTGCACGCCTCTATATTCTCAGGCCGAATTCTTTCAACATTTCAATGATGACTTCTCGGACAGATACTCAGACTTTGCGGCCTCATCCAACTCAGCGATTCGAGGCGATCCTCCGCTGGTCTATGATAATTGGCAAACGTTGGCGCAGAGAGGCCCGGGTTCCGAACACTAGAATCAAAAGGACTCCACTAATCACGCCGAAACCGCAAGCCAACAGGATCATCAGCCCTGTCTTTGGATAGGATTTAGAGAGCGGCGCAGTGGCTGAGCCAAGCAAGCGAGCATTTGCAAAAAACAAATCTTGGTCGAGGCCTAAACCGTTGCGTATCGCAATCCGGCTTGCTTCGATCTGCTCCGCCACAGCATTTTCTCGCGCAACGCGATACGCTCCGCCAATATTGTTGAAATGTGCACTTAGACGCAGGAGCCGATCAGAGAGATAGGACGCCGCCACAGCATTTACGACCTGCGCGGCCCGAGTTGAGTTCGTTGAACGATAGCTGACCTCAAACACATAGGAGAGACCGAGCCGTAGGCAGCGCACGCGATCAACGAAAGCATAGTAGGCGCGCTGTTGCACGTCGTAACGTGTGCTTCCTGGCGCCATTCCGTGCAGCCAATGCGCAACTGATGACCAGAAGCCATCTCGGCCCGATTCAAGTTCAACCGTTTGGGTCAATTGTAGATCGTCGAACACGGGACGAAGTACAACCTCCGACATGAGCACCCTTAATTCTGTATCCGCCTGCTCACTATCGAGGGCGAGTTGATGAAAATGGCGCAAGTCTTCGGGTCCGTCGCTGGCAATGCGGCGCGGCTCGATATAAATGTCCGCCTGCGCGACGAACTTCGGCTCTACTAAAGTAACGTAAGCAAAGCCAACGCCGCCCCACAAAATAATCCAAGCTAATAAAAGCAGGCGAAATCTGGATAGCGCGGCCGCGTATGCTCGCAGACGCGCAGCGCTAAGCTCCAGGCTACGATCACCGGTCCACACTTGCTGTCCCTTAATTCTCGTTAGGCGTGCGATGACAACGATCGGCGTCATGCCAGTTGACCTTTATTGCACTGCAGCATAGTGTCTGCAAGGCCGGTTGGCCCTAGCAACTGGTAGCCTTTGAGGTCGAATGAAACGTCTAAGCGTCGTCGTAAAATGTAGTGTTGTCTTGATCGCTTTGGCGTCATCTCGCGCGATTGCGGCGGAAGCATACCCGCTCGGACCGGGTGATCACGTTCAGGTCAGGGTTTCGGATTTCCGCGCCGGTGCAGGCGAGGCTTATCAGTGGACTGTGTTCTCGCAGGGAACAACTAACGAATTTATTGTTGGCCCGGATGGCTTTCTTTCTTTGCCGGTGCTGGGTCAGATCGAAGCCGCAGGAAAAACGACTGCCCAAATCGAAGAGTCTATTTCGACGAAACTACAGAACAAGGCGGGCCTTACTTCACGGCCTGACGCGTCGGTCCAAATTACCAAATTCCGACCGTTCTATGTGGTGGGCGGCGTCGATAAGCCTGGAGAATACGACTATCGGCCAGGCGTGACGGTTCTGCAAAGCGTTAGCATCGCGGGGGGGCTACAACGTGTAACGACCGATGAATTGATCGGATTTGAGAAGGACGCGTTAAGTTCGCGGGGTGACTTGCGCGTGCTTTTCGCAGATCGGATCTCGTTGATCGCAAGGCGGGCGCGTCTTGACGCAGAAGTTGAAGATAAACCGAAAATTATCGTTCGGAGTGATTTTGCGAATGGGTCAGTGGACCCTGACGTCGCGCGTGCGCAGCATGAAGAGGAATTGCTGTTTGATGCGCATAGAATCGGTTTAACTTCTCAGGTGAACACGCTTGATAAAAACAAGGAGTATCTACTCAGCGAGATCGACGAGTTGCACCAGAAAAATGAGAGCATCGATAGGCAGCTCGTCGCCATGAGAAAAGAGCACGACCTCATTTCTGGCCTTGTCAAGAAAGGGTTATCAAACGCGCCGCGCCAGTTTGAGCTCGAACAAAGCATTGCGCAAATTGAGGGTAATCAGTTGGATGTGCAGGTCGCGATCGTGCGTGCCAACGAGGATATTGCAAAATCCGATCGCGATATTGCCGCGCTAAAGACGAAATTTCGCGACGACACGCTTCAGGAGGCCGAGGATGTGCGCGTGAAGCTGATGGAAACCGTCGAGAAGATTCAAACGTCGCAGTCACTTATCCAGGAAGCCGAAGTGCGCGCGCCGGGGATGCTGCAAGCCAATATGAATTCCTATTTGAAACCGATTTACCAAGTGTCTCGACTTGGCAAAGAAGGTAAGCCAGAGACGGTGTCTGTACAGGAAAGCGATCCAATCCAACCGGGCGATGTTGTCCGCGTAATTCCTCGAGTGTCGGATGGAGCCTTAGCCGGCGCGTCGTCTCCGCCGTCCAACTGACGTCGGCGGCTCGCTCTCGGCCAGACCATTCGTCAGGGAGATGCACACATGTCCTGGCCCTCCTTGGTTTTATGGTGTCTGATTCTTCCAACCGCGCTCGCCAACGGTCCCGCCCTTCTCTACATGCTATTCATCGTCAACGTCTTCATGTCACTTCAGATGTTGCCAGGAGACGGTGCCGGCACAACTCTCGTGCCGGCAACCATCTACGGTGGCGTATTAGTCGTAAAGGTGGCGCTTGGGCCAGGAAATCTGCTACGAGGCGTGGAGTCAGCGCTGGATCCTCGACGTCTTGGGCTCTTCACTGCGTTCATATTCTATTGCGCGTTGACCGCCTTGTTGCTTCCGCGCATCTTCTCTGGCCTGTTGGAAGTTATTCCTGTCTCAGGCGCCGACCTCAACGGCGCTAGCATCCTCAAACCCCGATCGGGGAATATTACCCAGACTTGCTACATGCTGATATCGTATCTCACTGCATTAGCCTTTTCGGTAATCGGTTCGCGCGAAGATATGCGACGTTGCTATATGCAGGCGCTAGTATGGGGAGCGTTCGCGCTGATTGTCACCGGGTTGCTTGATCTAGTCACCTACAGGCTTGGATTGAGTGGCCTGTTGGACCCATTCCGGACCGCCAATTACACATTGCTGACCGATGTCGAGGCTGCGGGGGCAAAGCGCGTCGTGGGCCTGACGCCCGAAGCCTCTAGTTACGGTACGCTCTGCGTCAGTGCTGCCGGCGCACTGTTGCTTTTGCGTCCGCTTTACCCGCGGGGCTGGACGCGCGCTATTGCAACGGCTGCCATGATCGGCGTCGGCGTCATGGCCCTTCTCTCGACGTCGGCGACCGCCTACGTTGGCGGCGCGGTAGTCGCCTGCGTTTATCTTTACAACTTGGTCTCGCGCATCGTCGATCAAAATGCAGTCGGACGAGAAACTTGCGGACAGGAAATCGGTATAATTATTTGCAGCAGCTTCCTTGCATTGATGATAGTCGCTCTGGCGCCTGATCGCGTGGCGCCGCTTTTTGATGTGTTTGATAAGGTGATCTTCCAGAAGAGCAACTCGCTTTCCTATATACAGCGATCAATGTGGTCGCGCGTTGGTTGGGAGGCGTTTGTAAATAGTGGTGGAATCGGCGCAGGTCTTGGATCGGTGCGCACATCGAATTGGCCAATTTCCATCTTGGGCAGTACAGGCGTCTTCGGCGCCTTGCTGATCTTCGGTTACGTAGTGCAGAAGTTAACTCTATCAACCAAAGGCCTAGCAGCCAAAGACGCCGCGTTCTTGAACGCAATGCGACTGACGATTCTGCCCTTTTTGGCCATGAGCTCGCTAGGCGGCACCATTCCCGATATTGGCATCTTGACAGCTGCTGTCCTAGGCCTTCTTTCCGTGGCGCGCACAAATTCGTCGTCGGAAGGCATTCACATTGGAGCGTTGCCGCGAACCCGTTTGGTATAGCAATTCAGAATTTGCGCTTGTGACGGGCCATCGTTCTTACGCTGGGTTCAAATAATCCTTGTCGCGCCCGACTACTTATATGTTCTATTCTTTTTAAGATCTGCAATTTTAAGACAGCATTGCCAGATTTTTTTAGACAGAAAATGGCCGGTACAGAGCATTTGTCAGAGTTGCGAACTCGTTTCTCAGAACGCTGTGAATAGATCGCGGACGCGAAGCTGAAACGTCGCGAGGGGTCGGCGAAAATGTCATCCGTCAAAATGTTCTTTGCAGACGCGTTGGGCTGGCGCAGCCAAGCGGCGAATCTGACGAATTCCATCGGTTCGCAATATCCAGAAATCGAGGTCGCTAGGGTAGGATACCGTTTGCCGAAGTGGCTCAGGCCAATTCTCAAAGACGTATATGGACTATCGTTTCCTCGGCGGCTAAATTTTATTTCAGCCGTCGCGGTCACTTCAAGCACTTACGGCCAGAGACTGATTGGAAAAGCTCGCTTCGATGCTGCGATTCTGTTGGGCGGTTCCACCGTTGGGCTCGTCCGTCATTTTCCCGTCGAAACTAAGGTCGTAGTTGTTACTGATATGACGCATGCTTTGGCTAATCGATTGTTTGGCGCCCGGTACACACAAAAGGATTTCGCGCTGGAGCGTAGCTGTTTATCAAAGTGCACTAAAATCTTTGCTATGAGTTCGGCATGCCTAGACTCACTTGCCCAAGATTACGAGCTGCCTCGTGACAGCCTGGAACTCTTTCTCCCGCCGACCGAATTGCCAGCTATGTCAGCTCCAAAAGCATCGAGACGTCCTGTAATCGGTTTCGTTGGTTCAGATTTTCGCCGTAAGGGCGGCCATGACCTGGTTAGAGTTTTTATCGAAGAGTTAGCAGAGCACTCGGATCTGCAACTTGTCACCTCCCGGTACGAAGGGCCTGCTCATCCCCAAATTTCTGCGTACGCTTCACTTCCGCACAAATTCATCGTTGAAGAGTTTTTGCCAAAGTTAGACATTTTCTGCCTACCTACATATCAAGATTGCTCCGGATTGGCGATTGCTGAGGCTCTAGCCAGTGGACTGCCTGTTGTTACCACTCGGATCCCTGGGGTCCAAGATCTCGTAGTCAACGAGAGAACTGGCCTTCTTGTAGCTCCGGGAGATCGTGTCGAGCTAAAAAACGCACTGATGCGCCTTATCATAGACACTGACTTTCGAATAAGATCCGGAGAAGAGGCGCGGGATTTCGCCGTCAATAGCCTTGACTTGCACAAGGCTGCGCAAAGGCTTGTGGGTGCGATTACATAGGTCATCGAGGAAACCCGGGCTTATCTTAAGACTTGAGACATCTTTGAGCCTGTGTCGGATCGATTTCGACGCCCGGCTAACTTTTTCGTCAACCAAGTCGCATCGGCTCGTCGAAGTATTTCAGCGTTAACCCTGCGAAAACGATAAAAACAAGGGTCAAGAACAAGATAGCTAAAACGGCTGCAGCACCATGTAATCCTAAATGGTTCGGGAGGCCGCGCATATGGGGCATAAACCCACTTTGCAAAATGTAAACTGGGTACGATAGCCTTCCGAGTAGTATAACGAATTGATTGAAAGGACTGATGCGCGTAGCAGCACCGAGCATTACAATTGCCGGTATAAATAATATAATTACAAGGCATTCGTAGACCCAAACATGGTCTAAATTTCTCGAAACAGACCATATAGCTACTAATATAATTTGTAAAATTGGAAAGATAATACTATTTAATCTATCGCGATAATTTTCATTCCAGTGCCTGAAAAGAAGAACTTCCATAAAAAAACTATAAAAAACTCTAGGAATTTCTCCGAGTAATGTATGCCAATCTCCACCCATTGACCTGCCACTGAGATTTTCCTCCACGGGAATTTAGAGTCCGGCCTTTCGAAGGACGGACGAATGAAGCGAGCAAGGTTCACCGAAGAGCAGATTATTGGCGTGCTGAAGGAGCACGAGGCCGGCGCGAAGACCGGCGATCTGGCGCGCAAACACGGCGTCTCGGAAGCGACGCTTTACAACTGGAAGGCGAAATATGGCGGCATGGACGTTTCGGAGGCCAGGCGGCTGAAGCAGCTTGAAGACGAGAATGCGAAGCTGAAGAAGCTGCTGGCCGAGCAAATGCTGGACGCCGCCGCGTTGCGTGAGCTTCTTGCAAAAAAATGGTAGGGCCGCCGCCAAGCGCGAAGGCGTCGCGCATCTGATGGCCGCGATGGGCCTCTCGAAACGGCGGGCCTGCTCCCTCGTCAACGCGGACCGCAAGATGGTCCGCTACAAATCCCGCCGTCCTGCGGACACGGAACTGCGAGCACGGTTGCGCGATTTGGCCAACGAGCGAAAGCGGTTCGGATACCGCCGCCTGTTCATTCTGCTGCGGCAGGAGGGCGAAGCCTCGGGCATCAACCGGGTCCACCGTCTTTACCGCGAGGAAGGGCTCACGGTGCGCAAGCGCCTAGCGCGGCGGCGGGCGATTGGAACCCGAGCGCCTATCGTGGTCGAGGCGAAGGCGAACGCGCGTTGGTCGCTGGACTTTGTTCACGACCAGTTCGCCAACGGCCGGCGCTTCCACGTGCTGAACATCGTCGATGACGTGACGCGCGAATGCCCGGCGGCGATCCCCGACACGTCGATTTCGGGACGCCGTGTGGCGCGCGAACTCGCCGTTCTAATCGACCGGCGAGGCAAGCCGGGATTGATTGTTTCTGACAACGGACCCGAGTTTACCTCGAACGCCATGTTCGCCTGGACGCGCGATAACAAGATCTCTTGGCATTTTATCGCGCCGGGAAAGCCCATGCAGAATGGATTCTGCGAGAGTTTCAATGGCCGCATGCGCGATGAGCTTTTGAACGAGAGCCTGTTCATGGGCCTCGATCACGCCCGCGCCAGGATCGCCAATTGGATCGCCGACTATAATCAGTCGTGCGTGAAGAACCCTGGACCTCTTTTGTTTTTTTTGGGTTCTCCGGTAATCCACAAGTATTCGCTTTTGCCGGATTGTGGCTATCGCGCCACGGATAGCTTGCAAATTGCAACAGACGCCGGGTCGTGATTCTCTCCTCT
>JAYTRP010000059.1:0-7201 GCA_043746145.1 Hyphomicrobiales bacterium
ATGACTGGCGATTACTTCCTCGATGCCGCCAGTGGAAAGTCGATGGCCGGCGACATTTATAATATCATCGGTTCTTCCAAGAATAGTTAGATAGCCATCTTCGTCTTTAAAGCCAGCGTCTGCTGTTTTATAGTACCCGGGAAACTCTGACAGATAGCTTTCCCGCATTCCGCTATCATTCCGATACAAGGTCGGAAGACATCCGGGCGGGAGCGGCAGTTTGATGACAATCGATCCCATAATTCCCGCAGGCGTCGGTTTGCACGCTTCATCGACAATTTCGACGAAATATCCGGGCATAGGAACAGCCGGAGATCCTCGCTTGACCGGCAACAGCCCTAGGCCGACAGGGTTAGCCGCGATCGGCCATCCCGTTTCCGTTTGCCACCAATGGTCGATAACCGGGCGATCCAAAACTCTTTCCGCCCAGGCGACTGTGTCGGGATCTGCGCGTTCGCCCGCTAAGAACATGGTCTGGAGCGAGGCAATCGACTGCGATGTCAGAAGCCTCGCATCTGGATCCTCTTTCCGCACAGCGCGAAGCGCGGTGGGAGCGGTAAAGAAAGTCTTGACGCCATAGTCTTGAATAACCCGCCAGAAGGCCCCGGCGTTCGGCGTGCCTACCGGCTTGCCCTCATATAATACGGTCGTACATCCATGTATGAGAGGGCCATAGAGGATGTAAGAATGACCAACCACCCATCCTATATCGGAAGCGGTCCAGAATATGTCGCCAGGGTCCAAGCCATAGATGTTCTTCATTGACCATTTTAACGCAACCAAGTAGCCGCCGATATCGCGAACCACGCCTTTTGGAATGCCCGTCGTCCCTGACGTATAAAGGATATAAAGCGGATCAGTCGCCGCCATCGAAACGCATGCAGCTCGCCTACCTTTTGCCTTCGCAGCGGTTACTAATGACCGCCAATCATAATCTCGTCCTTCAAGCATCTGGCTTTCAATTTGAGGTCGCTGAAATACGATGCAGGAACTCGGCTTATGGTTCGCCAATCCAATCGCTAAGTCGAGGAGTGGCTTATATTCGACGACCCGACCCGGCTCGACGCCGCATGAGGCTGTCAGCACGATAATTGGCTGAGCGTCATTGATCCTGGTTGCAAGTTCCTTTGCCGCAAAGCCTCCAAATACGACGGAATGGATCGCACCAATCCTAGCGCACGCGAGCATTGCGACGAGCGCTTCGGGTATCATCGGCATGTAGATGATTATCCGGTCGCCTTTTGCTGCTCCCTTGTCCTCCAAGACGGCGGCAAAGACTTTAACCTCGTCTAAAAGCTCTCGGTAGGTGATCGCTTTCGTTACCGCTGTGACCGGACTGTCATAGTAAATTGCGACCTGCTCGCCATGTCCGTGCTCGATGTGGCGATCCAGTGCGTTGTAGCAAGCGTTGCAAGTCGCATCAGGAAACCAACGTCCGTAGACTCCGGCTAAAGGATCGAAAGTTTGTTGCGGTTTTGAGTCCCATGCAATGTCTTTTGCGGCTTCGGCCCAAAAAGCTATCGGATCGTCAAGCCATTGCTGATAAACCTGCGCGTAGCGGCTCGCCATAGTCTCGCTCCCGGGCCCAAAACTCCTAGGAGTCATCGCCTGTGTCGAGGCGGAAGGCAATTGGAATGGCGCCAGTATTTAGATTGATCTGCGCTACTAGGAACTTCCCTTCACTTTCGTCGGAGCACAAGCGTTCAAATGCCGCACGTTCAGGCTGAATTGTCTGCTAACCAAACCCGGCGTAACATGAGAATTGCAAAAGCAGCGCCGGTAATGAATCCGTCGAACGCAGCAGTGAAAAGTTCACTCTCAAACCTACAATGGCAGCTACCGTCTTTCATTGCGGTCGGTCTGTTTGGACTATTTGTCGATTCGACAGTAACATATATTGTCGTTAGATCATTTGAGATCAACCCGTTACTAGCAAGATTCCCGGCATTTGCTCTAGCGACTGTCTTGAATTTTTGGCTAAATAGATTTTTGACATTTCGTCACTCAACCGCGCCGCTCTGGCGAGTGTTCGTCAAGTATGTATTCGTGTGCGTTCTTGGGTTCTGCGTCAATTTTGTTGCTTATGCCGCCGCTCTTTGGGTGGCTATGGCTATGGGCTATACCGTTCCCGCGGCTTACCTGCCCATCTTCGTCGCGTGGGGAGGTGGATGCGCGATGTTCGTCACTTTTATTGGATACCGTCAGTTTGCATTTAGGAAGTAAAGTGCATTCTCACCACGTTGCTGCCAAGCACTAGATAAAAAACTGTCAGCGATAATAGACAGTTACATAAAATCTAATCTGCGCACTTAAAGCGCAGCTTATTTTAACTCTTCGCGCAACATTTCTAACTGAAGCCACTCGTCTTCTGCTCGGTCGATCTCACCCTTTAAATCTCCGTACCTTTTTGTCGATTTCTGCACCGTATCTTTCAAAAGTGCGGTATCGGCCAGCTGAGTTTCCAACGACCTAAGCTCACGACGCAATACGTCTATTTTAATTGGTAGGTTCTCTAGTGCTTGCTTCTGTGTAAAGGACAGCTTGCGCTTCGGAGCTGCTCTCACACCGGGCGAGCGCGCGGCCTCGGTCCTGGTTTTCGGCGCCGCCGTCGAAGGACCCGCTATCTCGTAGCCTCTTTGGGACACCATATCGCGGTATCCACCAGCGTATTCTGTCCAACGACCGTCGCCTTCCGCGACGACGACCGACGTTGCAACATTGTCGAGCAAATCTCGATCGTGGCTGACTAGAATTAGAGTGCCTTTGTAGGACGCGAGCATTTCTTGCAGCAGATCTAACGTCTCGAGATCGAGATCATTGGTCGGCTCGTCGAGCACCAGCAGGTTGGATGGAACGACAAAAGCGCGCGCCAACATAAGCCGGCCGAGTTCACCTCCCGATAGTCTTCCAATAGGTTGCCGAGCCTGTTCCGGAGCGAAAAGAAAATCCTGGAGAAATCCAAGCACATGTCTTTTTTCGCCGTTTAGTGTGACATATTCGCTCCCCCCTCCCGTCAATGCATCGACAACCGTGGTGGTTGGCGCCAATTCGGCCCGCTGCTGATCCAACGACGCCATCGTGATTTGCGATCCTAGTTTTACCGAGCCGGAATCGGGGGCCAGGCGTCCCGTCAACAAGCTTACCAGGGTCGTCTTGCCTGCTCCATTTGGGCCGACGAGGCCGACGCGGTTACCTCGAGCTAGCCTGATGGAGAAGTTTTTGACCACCGGGACATCTTCCCAGGATTTGGAGATCTCCTCTGCCTCGACCAGGAGCGCGCCGGACATGCGCCCTTCTTGCGAGCCCAAAGCGCCAAATTGCCGAGCTTCCTTATTCGAACGCTGATTGGAGCGCAGCTCCGTAAGTTCCGCCACACGGCGTACGTTGCGTTTTCGGCGCGCGGTGACGCCGTAACGCATCCAATGCTCCTCTGCCGCGATCTTACGGCCGAGTTTGTGGCGTTCTTTTTCCTCTTCTTCGAACACTCGGTCGCGCCATTCCTCGAATGCTGAAAAACCTCGATCAAGACGCCGGGTCTCGCCGCGATCCAACCACACAGTCGCGGTGGTTAGATCGCTGAGAAACCGCTTATCATGGCTGATAACGGCGAGGGCGCTGCGCATGCCGCGCAGTTCGGTTTCCAGCCATTCGATCGCCACGAGATCGAGGTGGTTAGTCGGTTCGTCCATCAGAAGAATTTCGGGATTGGGAGCCAACGCCTTGGCCAATGCGGCGCGTCGCGCTTCGCCGCCGGAAAGGGTCTGCGGCTCTCTCTTGTTGTCGAGCTTCAGATCCTCCATCAAGGCGTGAGCACGATGCACTGCTGTGAGTTCGAGGCCTTCAAGCACGTAGGAATCGACCGTCGCAAAGCCCGAGAGATCAGGATCCTGCGGCAAATACCTGATGTCAGCGCCGGGTTGGGCAAAACGCGAGCCGCTATCCATGGCGATCTCGCCCGCGGCGATCTTCAACAGGGTCGACTTTCCAGACCCATTTCGCCCCACTAGCGCGATTCGATCGCCTAGTGAGATCGACAAATCCGCTTTGACGAGTAATGGCGCCCTGCCGAAACTTAAGGCGACTTCACGCAGTTGCAATTGAGGTGGCATATATTCAAACTCTCGGTCGCGTCGAACGACGCCCCCGCTTAAGGCCGCCGAACCAGAAGAGGAAGGGTCCCGATGGAAACCTCAGTAGCCGCAGCAATCGAGGAACTGCGCACACATCGGGACAGCATGGTCGGGCAATCGGTCTTGAAGGCCTTTGAAGCCGACCCAGAGCGGTTTGCAAGATTCCATGTCGAACTCGACGATCTCCTTTACGACTTTTCCAAGCAGAAGATCACCCCAGCGACCTTAGATTTGCTTGAGGCGTTGGCGCGAGCGGCGAATGTCGAAGCCAAGCGCGACGCGATGTTCGCGGGCGCGATAGTCAACCCGACAGAGCGTCGCGCTGCTTTGCACACAGCGTTGCGTGATTTGTCAGGTCATTCCATATTCGTCGATCAACACGACGTCGCTCCTGATATAAAATCCGAGAGAACAAGAATGTTGGCATTCGCGGCCGATGTTCGCGACGGGCGGCTACGCGGCGCTTTAGGTCAGCCCATGACTGATATTGTTAATATCGGCATTGGCGGTTCCGATCTTGGGCCTGCTATGGCGACCCGCGCTCTTTCTCCGTTCCAGGCCACCCACCTTAGTCTGCACTTTGTCTCGAATGTGGACGGAGCCGATATCGGGGACACCCTTCGCGGTCTGGATCCTTCGCGGACCATGTTCATCATTTCCTCCAAGACTTTCACCACCCTTGAGACGATGACGAACGCCCGCTCGGCGCGAGCCTGGATCGTCGCTTCTTTGGGCGAGGCGGCGGTGTCGGATCATTTCGCAGCAGTCTCAACCAAGCTCGATAAAGTGGCGGAGTTCGGGATCGAGCCTGAGCGCGTATTCGGCTTCTGGGATTGGGTCGGCGGGCGATACTCAATCTGGTCGAGCATCGGTCTTCCCCTGGCGATTGCGATCGGACCGGAGAATTTTGAAGACTTCCTGCGTGGCGGATATGACGTCGATCGGCATTTCCGCGAGGCGCCGCTGCGCGCAAACATTCCTGTTTTGATGGGAATGCTGTCCGTCTGGAATCGAAACGTTCTTGGGCATGCGTCCCAGGCGATCATTCCGTATGATCAGAGGCTTGGTCGATTTCCAGCCTATCTTCAGCAGTTGCAGATGGAGAGTAATGGCAAGGGCGTTTGCCTAGACGGTTCGCCCGCTCGGTTAGCAACCGGACCTGTCATTTGGGGCGAGGCTGGCACCAACGGACAGCATGCTTTCTTCCAGTTGCTGCATCAAGGGACGGAAATTGTGCCCGTCGACTTTTTGTTGGCCGCCACGCCTACGAACGCCGATCCTCATCACCACGATCTGCTTATGGCGAACTGCCTTGCTCAGGGCGAAGCGCTGATGCGGGGTCGCACGGCCGATGAAGCCGAAGCTGCGACGCGTGCGCAAGGGGTCGACGAGTCAGAGGCGCATCGCTTGGCGCCCCATAAGACATTCTCGGGAAGTCGACCCTCATCGACGTTTATCTATCGCCAGTTGACGCCGAGAACGCTCGGCAGATTGATCGCGCTCTACGAGCACAAAGTGTTTGCAGAAGCGGCGGTCTGGAATATCAACCCGTTCGATCAGTGGGGAGTCGAGCTTGGCAAGGAACTCGCATCGCGTCTTGCGCCTGTGGTCGCCGACCCCAACGCGAAGACGAACCAGCTGGACTCATCGACAGCAGGTCTAATCGTCTCCATCCGGCGCTTAAAAAGCGAGCCTAAGCTTTCGTGAGCAATTTATCCGTGGCTTGTTTGAGCCAGGGGCGCAGGTCTCGGTCTAGCAAAGGCGAGATCGTTTGGTGGACGCGGTCGTGATAAGAATCCAGCCAAGCAATCTCGGCGGCGTCCAGGAGGGCGGCGTCGATCAGATTAAGGTCTATCGGCGCAAAAGAAAGAGTTTCAAAGCCCAGCATTTCGCGTTCAGCGCCAGCAATTTCGACAGGCGTCACAAGAAGCAGGTTTTCTATGCGGATTCCAAAACGGCCCCGCGCATAGAAACCCGGTTCATTTGAAATAATCATGCCCGCCTCGAGGCTGACCTGGGCGTTTTTTGCGATCCGCTGGGGTCCCTCGTGCACCGAGAGGAAGGAGCCGACACCGTGCCCCGTGCCGTGGTCGAAATCGAGGCCCGCGCGCCAGAGCGGCAGCCGCGCAAACGCGTCGATCTGACCACCCGTCGTGCCCTTGGGAAACACAGCGCGAGCAATCGCGATGTGGCCTTTCAAGACCTGCGTGAACCGCGTTCTGGTTTCTCGTGACGGCTTTCCCACGCTTATGGTTCTCGTGATATCCGTAGTGCCGTCTTCGTATTGCGCCCCGCTGTCGATTAGAAATAGACCGCGGCCAATCTTGATGTTTGAGCTCTCGCTGACCCTGTAGTGCGGCGACGCTGCATGTTCGCCCGCGGCCGAAATGGTCGGAAAAGCCAGATCCACGAGCGCGCCTGTCTCGTTTCTAAAACTTTCGAGTTTCTCCGCCGCCTGAATCTCCGTCAGACGCTCATCCTTAGCTTCGCGATCAAACCATGCGAGAAAGTTCGTCATCGCCACGGCGTCGCGAAGGTGCGCCGCGCGCGTGCCGGCGATTTCGGCCGTATTTTTTCGCGCCTTCATGAGCGTGATCGGGTCTGCTCTGACGAGAGCGTCCCCTCCCGCCGACCGCAGGCTATCAATCAGTTTTACAGAAGCCGTTGTGCTGTCGAAAGCGATCCGCTTTTTTGATCGCCCTGCAACTTCAAGAAACGCGGCGATCTCTTCGGCCCCGCTCAGCTCCGTGACCTTCTCGAGCGCCGAGCGAACCGGGTCCGACAATTTCCGAGCGTCAATAAACAAAGTCGGGCGCTCTTCTTTGGGAACATACGCGCAAGCTAGGACTATCGGTGTGTGCGAGACATCAGCGCCTCGAATGTTGAATAGCCATGCGATATTGTGCGGGTCACTAACGAACTGCCCATCGGCATCCCCGAGTTCGGCGCAAAGATTGCCGATTTTTGTTTCGGCGTCGAATCCCGCTAATTGCAACGGGCGCAGCGAAACGGGCGCTAGCGGCGGGGCCGGACGATCGGTCCATATGGCGTCAACCGGATTTGTCGTAACA